>JANNRD010000228.1:0-1871 GCA_031401095.1 Acidobacteriota bacterium | reverse complement strand
CACAGAGACAGCACCGAGAAGAACAATAGAGGTTGTAAGTACCATCTCCAGTTTCCATTTCTTCTCTGTGTAGTCTCTGTGGTTCATTAACTGGGTAGACATCCAGTCGAAACTGAGACACTACTCCGCAATCTGACGCTTCCTTGATAGCATCACTGGTTACAGCCTCGATCCCTCAGAACGCCTTCCACATGAGCCTGGCGATCGACGTCACGAGATCGATGATCGTGTGCACAGCGGCGCCCGACCACAGCCCGATAAAAGCTGCCTTAAAGTATTGCTTGTCCGTTTCACGCCAAACCGCGGTCAGGTCGTCGCTGACACGCTGAAACTCGCCGGACCACGTTGTTCCCACGCCGTACAAATAGCGATGACGAAGATAGAAGACAGAGGTCGAGAGGAGGACGACGACGGTCAGAAAGTACAGTAGACGGAAGAGCGTGCTGAAAACGAGCCCGTGTGAGAGCCGGGAGCGGTGTGAGATCGCGAGCTTGTATGGCGCCCAGATGAATCGAACCGGCCCCCATCGCTTGTACTGTGCACTCTGGATGTCGAGGTCCGGGCCAAACATGAATCCCGCAAATGCCATGGCCACAGTCGCGATCAAGGAAATCGCGAGGTCGCCCCAGTACCATTGAAAGGCGACGAGCGAGATCGGAATGAGCGCGTAGCTGACTGCATCGTGGGTTCGTCCCGAAGGCATGTTCCCTGCTTAGCACTTGCTTGCGCAGCCTGTCAATTAGTCGATGCCGAAGTCTTGAAGAGTGACCTGAGTTCGATCGATGTGGTCTTGCTGGTCAGACCATTTGCTTGCCCCGGTTGCCTTGATACCCCCGGTATGAAAGAATTTCGCCTGAGGGGGAAAAGAGAAGTGGTTGATACTGAACGCCCTTTGGTTCGCCGGACAAGCAACGAAAACATCTGGTTCGCAAGGCAGGTCGGAGCAAATGACGACTACCTCTCATCCTGGTCGCCACGCGACCTGACGCCGGAGGTCCTGCCGACAGAGCAAGCGGTTGGCGTCGCCATGCTCTCTCAACTTGAGAAACTGGCGGAGAGCAAAGACGGCGACCTCGTCATCATCCTCCTTGGAGGGCGCGGCGCGCAGGCGATGCACCAATTGCTCGGCGATCGCGCACGAAAGGCTGCTGGCACTGATGGTCTTCTCGCAAGGCTTCGTGTCTTCACCCAGGACGCGCTCGCTCCGATGCGCATGGCGAGTGGACTGAGTTTTGTCCGAGATTTCGAGCGATTGCTTGGTGACAGATTCTTTGAACAGGTGAGGAGCTTTTCGTCGTTCCGAACGGATGCTGGGGATCTCGAGGCCGAAGCCGCTCGCTATGTTGAGCTGCTCGAAGCCGCGGGAGGAGCGGACATTTTGTTTCTCGGTCATGGTCCCGAGGCAGAGGCAGCCTCGCATCTGGCGTACATCAAGCCAGGGTCTGGCGCCACCGCCGCTGATGTTGCCGGGCTCATGCCGATCTCTTCGAGCATCCTCGAGCATCACATCACCAAGTTCAAAGCTGGTGGAAGTACGATTAACCCTGCTGACGAAGCGGAGTGCCGTAGAGCTTCTCATATTTTCACGCTTGGCCCTGCCGCCATCCTTGACGCGAAGCTGATAGTGCAGTCGATCGTCGATGCGGATACCGCGCCCGCAAAACGATTGAGTTATCGCCGAGTTCTCGAAACCAGAATCTCACCGGACCCTCGACAACGCGGGCGGCAACTCGATGAGAATCCCGGTCTCTGGATCCGCCTGCACCCCAACGTCAGGTCGTTTGTCTTGCCGAATGTTTTGACTTAGGGTGCGCGCACCTGCGCCCAATGCAGGCGGTTCGTTGAGAGATAATGCCTCTGCAGCAGGTCGA
>JANNRD010000227.1:0-2628 GCA_031401095.1 Acidobacteriota bacterium | reverse complement strand
GACGAAGCTTCCTCCGTAGCTCCTCGAGGTTGGTTCCCCACAGTCCCTCTGAGGTGTTCTCATAGACTGAAGAGATCAATTCCGCACGCGGGGCGCGAAGGTCACCACGCAGATCGACATTGCGCAGTGTGAAGAACCGCGACGTCGCGAAGGTACGATAGACGACCGCTCCGCCCGCGACAATTCCAACGGCCAGCACGAAGGCGATCGCGGTCCGCATCGCTCGCCAAACGCGGCCGACCACGGCCGCCTTCGAACGGCGCCCGCGTGAGTCTGCGCTACGTCGCACACTCGAGATTTCTCCGCTTGGTCGCCGTGCCGGTCTTGCCGGAACGGCTCGTCGATGCCGCGTCGCGAGATCGCTTGGCGTTGTTTGATTTCCGCTTGTTCTCTGATTGCGCACTGCCCTTACCCCTCTTCTGCTTCATCGCGCCAGACGTCAACATCGTATTCGAGTTCAAGCTGTAGCTCTTGCGCAGCCCGATTCCTCATTCGTTCCGTCAGTGGAATCAACTCGCTCGCAGTCCCTTCTCCGCCGTCCAGATGCGGGTCTTCCTCGACACTTGTCGCGCTCACGAGAATCTCTGGCCCGCCCGCTTGTTGGCCACGCCGCCCCTGATCACGCCGAGCCAGTCGCAACGTCGCAGCCAGAACCAGACCGCCTTCCATTGTCCTTCGCTGCTCAGGTGTCAACTCGTCACCGCGAGTCAGAATCACTTTGAGCGAGTCCTGTTTGGCGACAACGATCTCCTCGACCAAACGCCACAACTCACCTCTCAGGTCCGGCCGAAGTAGTTCGCCCAGCCCGCCACCCAATTCAGTCAATGACTCAAGCCCCTCGAGACCTCGCTCTCCCGCCGCGTACGCCAGCGCCGAGACGCTGTAGCCGCCGTGAACGCGAATTCGTTCACCATCGAAGATCAGATGCTCGTCGAGAAGGCGCAGACTGATGAGGACCAAGCCACCGTCGCTGCGAGAGCGTCGCCACCCAGTCTGCCCGATGGGTTGCCAGGCAATCCCGCTGCTCTCCAAGCGATGCACAAGAGAAGCGGCGCCCGCCATGGTGCTCGGGTAAACGATCGCATCAACCCGCGGTCTGTCAAGGGAACCGGCGCTCAGACTCCGCAGCCAGCCCCATGTTCGGACCTGAGATTCTGTGACCCGCGCGATCTCCTCAATCTCTGCAGTCCGCACTTCGGCATGCACTCGATCGTCTGCAGCGCGATCATCGCGTTGGTGATTGTGTAGGGCGTTCGCCAAAAGCGTGTTTCTCCCTTCGTCGTCTTATTCGGCCGTTGCAACCCTGGCACGAGACTCAAGAAACTCCTCGCCCGCCCGCCAACCATTGCCAGCCCCAAGCGTCAACACCAGATCGCCCGGCTGGACCGCCTCCGCCAGAGCGGCCGCGCCGGATTCGACCCCACCGATGTAGCTGACGTTACGGTGGCCAAAGCGTTCAATCTCATCAGCCAGCGCCGCGGCGGTGACACCCTCGATCGGATCTTCACTGGCTGGATAGATATCGCAGATCAAGAGGACATCGGCGTCGTAGAAGGACCTTGCAAACTCGGCAAACAGTTTCTCGGTCCGTGTGTATCGATGCGGCTGAAAGAGCACGACGAGGCGCCGACCGCTCGATTTGGCCGCCGCCAGCGTGGCTTGCACCTCCGTCGGATGATGACCGTAGTCATCGACCACCAGAATCCCGTCGCGTTCGGTCTCGATCCGGCCTTTGATCTGGAAGCGTCTTTCGGTTCCGCGGAACGACTCGAGTGCCGCTGCGATCAGTGAGAACTCGATCTCGAGGTCAAGTGCAACGGCGACCGCAGCCAGAGCGTTGCCAACGTTGTGCTCGCCCGGAACATTGAGCCGGACGCGCCCGAGCTCCTCGCCCCGACGCTTGACCGTGAACTCCGAACCAAATGTCTCACGCAGAATATGCACCTCAGAGGCTGCTACTTCTGCTTGCGAGCGCAACCCATAGGTGATCACCCTCCGCGTTATTCGTGGAATGATCTCCTGAACGTTGGTGTCATCAAGACAGATGATGACGACGCCGTAGAACGGCACCTTGTTGACGAACTCGACAAAGCAATCGCGGATCTCGTTGATGTCCTTATAGCAGTCGAGGTGTTCGCGATCGATGTTGGTAATGACGGCGATGGTCGGAGACAGTTTGAGAAAGCTCTTGTCGCTCTCATCCGCCTCGACGACCATGAAGTCTCCACGTCCAAGCTTCGCGTTCGTGCCGAGTGCGTTGACTCGCCCGCCAACAACCATCGTTGGGTCGAATCCCGCGCGATCGAGAACCGTTGCCACCATCGATGTTGTCGTCGTCTTTCCGTGAGACCCGGCAATCGCAATGCCATACTTCAACCGCATGAGCTCAGCCAGCATCTCGGCGCGTGGAATGACCGGAATCTGGCGGCGCACCGCCTCGATGACTTCAACGTTGTCCTGCCGCACGGCGGTCGAAGTGACAATCACGTGCGCCCCTTCAACATTGGCCGCGGAGTGTCCTTCATAGATTCTACCTCCGAGCCCCGCGAGCCGTTCAGTGTTGGACGAAAGCTTGACATCCGAGCCGGAGACTCGATAGCCAAGATTGAGCAGCACTTCAGCGATGCC
>JANNRD010000226.1:0-1847 GCA_031401095.1 Acidobacteriota bacterium | reverse complement strand
GGCTGTGACGCAAGGCAGCAAGCGGCATCTGCTGATCGAAGCCCTCACCAAGGGCGCGACGATTGACGACCTGATGACTGCGACCGGCTGGAACAAGGAGACAGTGACGTCGGCGCTGCGCTGGGACTTGTCGCAGGCTGGCCTCGGCTGTGAACGCAAGGGCGGCAAATACTTCTTGATCCTGCCTAAAGGCTTCACCCGCCCGGCCATCGTCGAAAAAGGTCAGGCCAAAGTCGAGGTGCTGCTCGCCGCCTGCAAGGGGTGACCCGGCCGACCCGAGGAAAGTTGAGGCGGTGTCTCAAAAGAGCGGTCGCGGGCCCGGCGCACAGTCACTGACTGAATGATGGCCAGGGGCAGTCCCTGGCCTAATTCATTGGGGGATATCCCGATGATTGGTTTTGCGATACGTGCGGCTAGGTTGAACAGTTCGGGATCAAGTAATGCCACGCCACATCTTCATCGACAACTCGAACATCTTTGGCGGCGCGCAACGTGCAGCCGAGACCCTCGAACCCGGCGCAGTCTGGCTTGCGGTTCGCCTCTACTTCAAGAACTTAGCGAAGCTTCTGGAAAAGGGCGATGCTGTCACAACCAGAATGCTTGCAGGGTCAATGCCTCCTGGCAACGATGCCCTTTGGGAACATGCGAGACAGGCTGGATACAATACCGATCTGCTGCACCGCGTAGAAGTGGCAGGCGGAAAGCTCGTTGAGCAGGGCGTTGATGAAATGCTCCACCTCAAGATCGCCAATGCGATCCTTGATTGTCCTGCGCCGCAGACGCTTGTCATCGCTAGCGGTGATGGTCGTGTCTCGACCTTCAATACGGGATTTACGACGCAGGCCGAACGGGCATTGAAGTTTGGCTGGAATGTAGAGGTCTGGTCATGGTCAGGGCAGTTGTCGAATACCTTCGCGCGCATGGCCGCCCGACACGGCGGGCGATTGACGGTTCACCTTCTTGACCCTTATTACCGCTCGTTGACCTTTGTCAGTGCAGGCAACTACACCGTTGGTACGACCAGCATGACAGTCGCGGCCAGGGTCGTGAGCAAACTGCCCGCTTAGGCGACCTCCGACGGGCGCAACATCGGCTGCGCCCGTTTACATTTCATCAGCTCGTCAGCGAGGGCAGTTCTCGACAACGAGCCCCACGGTGACACCTATAGCTCGGTTATACCGGTTGGCTGACGAGCTGCTGGGCGCTTAGGGCAAGTCGCGGTAGTCCTTTACCATTGAGCTGTCAGGCGGGACGAAGACGAGCTTGTTCTTCTTCCTCTCAGCAGCCCAAGCGCGACTCTCAGGAGACCCAGGTTTCACCCCGTGCTGTTTCCTGAAAGCGTCACCTTCGGGACCGAAGCGGTCGGACTGAGGCCGACCCACTTCCTCCCACCAGTCGAAATAGGCGTCCTGATAGCGCTGCACGGGCTCCGGGGTGACGGGAAACCGTGGCAACCAGAGCTCGACGTCGAGATGATCAAGCCGGTACATCGCATCCAGGACGGCGGTGGCCGCACACTCAGGACGCTCCTGCTTCACCATGTCGTCGATCTCGCGCCACGACTTGCCCGCAGCCCGGTACTCGAGGGCGCGCGTTGCAGCTTTGACCCGCTTGCTATTTGAGGGGAGTTTGTTTGCCATGTCAGAACGCCACGTCGCTGTCGTCGTTCCGATGGTTGAAGAGAGGCACCCCTTCTTCGATGTAGCGCACCCTCGGGTTCGGGTCGGTGGGCATGGCGTCACGATGCAGCCTCAGCGCCCGCATACTGTCTGACTCCCGAGGGAAGTCGCGGTTGCGCGCGACCGATGCGAGTTCGGCCTCGGTATCCAGGTCCTTTCCGCTTCCGC
>JANNRD010000225.1:0-3044 GCA_031401095.1 Acidobacteriota bacterium | reverse complement strand
TCCCTTCATAACCGAAGTCGCTCTTCCGGGTGCCAGCGGTTGCTCGAGATCAGCAATGTCTGGAAGTTGCGCAATCACATCTTCAGGGCGCGCCTCCTTTGGCTTCGACTCGGCAAGCGCAACCGGACTCGGAGCCACTGTCCTCGGCCCGACACCAAGCTTTTCATTAAGCCCGTCGAGCGACCCATGAACCTTCTGGTAGAGGACCTCGATCAAGGTTCGTTTGACATCAACCGAGCCGGGCTCGGTTGGAGGTTCGTAGGCGGCAAGGTAGAGAACGAGGGCCTCTTTCTCTTCGCCGACCGTCTCTCGAATCATCGCCAACCGCCAGATTGAGGTCTTGGCCTCCGGTAATCCACCGTATGAATCGATTGCTTCCGCCAGAGCCGTCATCGCCTCGCGGTTCCGTTTGAGCTGGAAAAGCGTCCATCCTTTCGTATCGAGGGCGCGTCCGCGTAGTGTTCTGAGGCGGGCTTCACGATCATAGTTTGGAAACTCACGGAGCGAGCCCTCCGTCTCCGTCGCTGCCTCAGCCAGGTCCAACACTTGATCACTGAGCTTCAAGGCGAATGGGAGCGATTGACCAGTCTGCGCCAGCCGACTCGCTGCGTAGAGAGCACGAAATGCGCGCCGGCCGCCCTCGGCCTCGATGAAGGCAGTTGCCAGCACCTCGATGGTTGCGGGGCTCTCGCGCACAGTCCGTCCGCGTCGCGGGTTCGCGACCGTCGCCGGCGGGCCACCCTTCAGACTTCGCAAACGGGCGTCAAACTTAAGAAGCGCCTCGGCCATCGTAAACTGCTCGTCGGAGGTTGGTGGAGCAGCAACAAAGATCGCGGCCTGTCGTTCGCGCGCAAGCAACTCGTTGATGCTCTCTGCCTCGACGTCAAGCACGCCTCCGAGTCGCGCCTTGAACTTCCCCGCAGGGGTCAGCGTTAGTACGCGGTTGAATTGCTCCAACGCGCCGTCAAAGTCCTCGACAACAAGATAGAGCTTCCCCAGCGTGAATCTGAGCGTCGGAAAGTCCGCGTTTCGCAACGCCGAAAGCAAGTGCTTCTCGGCCTCGAAGGGTTGCCCCGCAGCCATGTCAACCTCTGCCGCTGCAATCCGCGTCCAGCTATATCGTGGCTCGATCGCCAGCGCGCGCATTGCCGCGTCGGTCGCCTGCTCTGTCTTGCCCTGAGCGAGATAGTAGAAGGTCATCTGAGTCTGGAGATAGAGGTCGTTGTCGATCTCTGGCTGTCCCTTGAGCTGGCGGATGCGGTCGAGTTCTGTCTTCGCTTCATCCTCCTTACCGCTCGCAAGCAAGCTCAGCGCGAGACCCTTGATCGCCGACAACAGTTTCCCATCACCGCGCAACTGGCTCCGATAGAGTCGGATTGCTTCGGGATAATCTCCCCGGGCACGAGCGAGATTACCCATTTCACCATAGGCGCGCAGATCACTGCCATCGAGAGCCGCTACCTGTGCGAACTCCTTCGCCGCGTCACCTAGTCGCAAGCTCATTCGATAAGCGGCTGCCAACGGCCGTCTGAGACGGACTTCATCCGGTGCAAGTTTGGTGGCCGCCTCCAGCGCACGGATGGCTTCGCCCGGTGCTTCGAGATTCATGTAGAACTCGCCGAGCGCACCCAATCGAAGTGGCTCTTTGGCAAAGCGCCCTTCCAGTAAACGGGCCAGTTCGATCGCCTCGGTGCGGTAACCGCGCGCCGAAATGACAAAGGGGATGCGCGCGACAGTCTCTTCAAAGAAACGGTCGCTCATCTTCTCAGGAAGCTCTCCAAGCGCGCGGTGAAATCCCTCGATGGCAGGTCCGATATTGTTCTCGGCAAGCTGGCGCTCGGCCAACTGCGCCCAGGACAACGCTACCTGCTCGCCCGCAATGAAATTCAGTTGCTCATCCGAGTTTGTGGCGATGAACGCCTTGAGCGCGACGATCCGTTCGTTTGGATCCTCGATCGCCACCGCCTGGTCGAGTTGGCGGCGCCCTGGCGGTGTCTGTGCACGCGCGAAAGCGAACACGAGAAGAACCAGCGCGGCGGAAACGATGATCTGGGTAAACCTCATTCTCATTGGATTGATTGAGTATAACGCGCCAATCTGACAACGAAAAGCAGCCTGCCCGTGTTAATCTCAGTCCCATCGCAGCAGCGACTATGCAGCCCGAAACTTCCGGCCGCGACGGCCTTCTGAGCAATCTCAAAACTATGAGCGATCTTATTCTAGTCAGACACGGAAAGGCGGACGCCTTTGGAGCCGACTACGATCGGCTGACCGACATCGGCCGAGAGCAATCCCGGTGTCTTGGCGACTACTGGGCCAACCAACGAGTTCGGTTCGATGAGGTCTACACTGGACCGCGGGTGCGACAGATCGACACGGCGACAGAGGTCGGCGCGCGGATGCTGGATGCGGGAGCGCCGTGGCCTGAACCCGTCATGATTGAGGAACTGGATGAATATGACGGTCACGGCATCATCAAGAGATTTGGGCCAGAGTTGGCGGAGCGTGACACCAGCATACGGCGCCTCATGGAAGCCGATCGCAAGTCTGTCGATCCTCGGGATCGGCATCGTACTTTTCAACATCTCTTCGAGGCACTGGTGACGAAGTGGGTGTCGGGTGAACTGAGCTCTCCCGAAACGGAGAGCTGGCTGGAATTCCGCGCGCGGGTCGAGCGCGGTTTCGCTCGAATACTCCAACGCGAAGGAAGCGGCAGACGCGTTGCTGTCTTTACCTCAGGCGGCCCGATATCAATCGCCGTGCAGATGGCTACAAGGGGGCCTAAAGAGATCGCAATGGAGCTCAACTGGCGGATTCGCAACGCTTCGCTCACCGGGATCGTCTTCAGCCAGAACCGTCAGACGCTGGATCATTTCAATACGATTCCACATCTCACAGATCAATCCCTTTGGACCTATCGCTAATATGGGACTTGGTCCGCAAGACACGGGAGGAAGCCGAGCTGGGGATCCGCGTTCCCAAGCTGTGAGGCGCTGAAAGAAGGCCGCCAAGGCCTGCTTCTCGGCAGCCGGCACACCGGACAC
>JANNRD010000224.1:0-6251 GCA_031401095.1 Acidobacteriota bacterium | reverse complement strand
GCAAAGACACCCCCGGCGTCACTCCCAGCAAATATCGTACAGCCGCAGACGACGAGAGACCTGATGTATGGTTCGGTCAGGCCGATGTTCGCCGACGTCCAGTTGACGCCGTTGTTGGTCGAGCGGAATACTCCACTGCCGAAGAGCGAGACGAGCAGGGTGTTTCCGTTTGCGATCAGTCCGAGCGCGGTTCCGACCGGGAGACCGGCCTTGGAAGCAGCCCAGTTCGCGCCCGAATCGCTCGTTCGATAGACACCCTCGGAAGTGCCCGCAAGAATTGTGCTGCCGTTGACGAGGAGCGAATGAATGGCCACGAGAACCATCTCACCGGGTCGGTTTGGCAACCCATTGGTGGCTGCCGTCCAGTCGGCGCCATTGTTCACAGTCCGAAAGACACCGGCGGTTGTGCCGGCAAAGATCGAATTGCCGCTGGCGGCCAGGGAGAGGACTCCGCGATAGGGGCCACTGTCCAGTTTTGGCAATCCATTGCTGACTTCAGTCCAGCTGGCGCCGTTATCGGTTGAGCGATAGACGCCATTGCCCGTCGCGGCGAAGATGGCGCCGCCGGTGTTCAACAGGGCGAGGATGTCCTTGTTGGAGAGGCCGCTTGGCGCCCAGCTTGCCCCGTTGTCATTCGAGCGGAAGACTCCACCGAAGTCTGTGCCCGCAAAGATCGTGCTGCCCGACACCAGGAAGCACTGGATCAATCCACCATCGATACCTGGGCTGCGCGCCCATTTCGCATCGACGGTGATGACAACCGAGCCTGCGGCGCTGAGTACTGGCGAACCGTTGTCCGCAAGGTTGAGATTGATCGTGTAGCTGCCGATCTGCGCCGCGGTTGGCGTCCAGTCAAAGAGCCAGCTTGTGGCTGTGGTCTGCTTGATCGTCGCGCCCGCGGGTACCCCGGTGGGCGTCAGTGTCAGCGTCTGCCCGTCGCCATCACGCCCAGTGATGACAAAATTCAGCTTCTGGCCGATGTTTGTCGAGAACGGGCCTCCAACCTCGAGTTGAGGTGCATCGGCGACCGGCTGCACGGCTATCGAAACTACCGCGGGCGGACTCTCCACCGTCGTGTTACTGACGGCAAAACTGAACGTGTCCGAGCCGTTGAAATCCAGATCAGGGCGATAGAGAACACTTGGCGGCGTCCCTTCCAACCGGCCGCGGACCGGCTGATTGACGATCCTGAAGATTGTTCCACCTGTACCGGCCAGCGTCAGATTGATCGCCGTGTCCTCGTTGGTGACCGCGCTCTGGCCGATCGCAACAGGCTGGCTAACCGTCGGAGCTTTGACCTGCAGGTCGACGCTAGCCGTGCTGCTGACGTTCTGACTGTCAGTCGCAGTCAGGACCAGCGTGTAGTTACCGGCGGCGCCGCTTCCGGGTACGAGCCGAAGCGTGTAACGATCATTGCCAAGACTGATGACGCTGGCGAAGGCCGCACCAGAGACGGTCACCGGCTGCAGAGTCAGACCGGCAACACGCGCGTAAGCAAGGAACGAAAAGTCGGAAGTCTTGCCCGCGTCGATCGAGAGATTTTTTGGCGCGACGATCAAAGGCGCGCGGGTCAGTCCCTGACCTGGTAGCTTGATTGGCGGTGAGACGTATGTCAGCCCTGTCGCTACCGGCTGCAGACCTCTGCGCTCGGCGCGATCAACTGTCCCATCAGGCCTTAGGAAACTAACCTCGACCGACAACGTCATACTGCCGACAATCGGCACATTGAGCAGGAAGAATGTGCCGTTGTCATCGGTCAAACTGAAGATCGATTGGCCACTCACCTGGACCAGAGCTCCGCGCGCCGGCGTGTTGTCCTCCTCGACGACCTTTCCATAAATCGTTGTTGTCGGATATGTGTCGGAGACGAAGTAATAGGTCGATTCGATGACCGCAGTTGAAGCGGTTTGCACCTTCATTCCATCGGCTGAGACGGTTGCCGTTCCAGCAGTGACAAACTGGCCGATGGTGTTGCTGTTTGGTGTCTGATCAAAACGGAAGAGGTTGACGGTCTTGTTTGCCGGCAAACCATCCGTGTTTGGAAATGTAAATCTCCCACCCGGTTGAATGCGGGCGCCAAAGGGTGAGAGCTGAGCGATGGTCGAACTGAAGTTGCCGTATGGCAGATCGGCTGGAGTTCGGCCGGTATCAAGGACTGTCAGCTTGAGCGCACTGACCGGCTGACCATCGGGAAACATGACTGTCGAACCATTTGGCTCGAAGACTACCTGGCCGGTTTGTCCGATGACTTCGCTTTCATTTGGATTGGCCTGTGCGGCGACACCGAACTCGCCGGTGGGGAGAGTGCCTGGTGCGACGGTTGGAATGCTCTGCGCGGATTCAGATTTGAGTTCGATGTACTCGGGAAAAGGATTGTCGCGTCCCGAGGTAATGACGCGGATGCGGCGTTTTTCTTTAGCCAATCCGAGCGCGGGGTTTGTAGTCCCATCGACTTCGAAGACCAGACCGCTCGAGAGCGGGTTGGTCGGCGGGATGTCTGGCATGAGAAACGAGCCATCGGTGCTGGTCTGGACCGGTGGCAGATTAAGCCCGACGAGACGGATCGTCACTTGTGGGACGCCGACCCGAAGTGTGGACCCATCCTGCTGCTTTTGAGCGACCTGGACGATCCCGCTCATCGACGTGCGCATCTTGAAAGGGAAGCTGGCTTCGCCGCGCGAGTTGCGGACGACGACGTTGCCGGTCCCGGCGCCGTAGGGAACAAGGACTCGAAGGCTGGTGGACCTGGCCTCCATGATCTTTGCGTTGAAGAGCTTCCTGTTGACATCAGAGATGACGACTTCAGAATCCGAGGAAAAGCCGCTGCCGATGATTTCCACGAGTTCGCCAGCGAGCGATTCGGCTCGGCTCAAGCTGTTGACGCTTGGCGGGGAATTAGACGGTGGAGCGACTTCGATCTCGCAGAGATTCGAGGTGCCGAAACCGATTGCCGTAAAGGCCAGCGTCAACCGTCCGCGCAGAGTTCGTGAGAGCTTGAGGTTGATCTGGTCGACACCGGCGAACGCTCCCTGCGCTCCAACGAAGAGCGGTATCAACTCCTCGCCTCCGATCAGGACGCGCGTCCCACTGGCACTCGCGACCTGACGAACTCCGGTCAGGAAGAGCACGAGAAAGACTTCGTCTTCCGGCGGACCGAGATCGATTGGTCGCGGGAAAAACTGGCCGGTTTGCGCGTTAAACTGGAAGACATCTTCAACACCGAGGAGAACGCCATTGCGATACCGGTAAATGAGCGCAGCGGGAACGCCAGCGCCCGAGCTATTGGCAGTAAAGATAGCTGGGGTAACGGGAGCAATTTCGATTTCACCGGCCGCGAGGATTTGTCCCGACGCATTCTTGACGACGATTGGTCCTTTGCCGGGCTGAAGATCCGGTGGGACCAGGATGTTGAGCTGGTCAAAGCCGGGCGTATTGACAAGGGCGAATATCCCGGCAGAACGGCCGTGTACCTCGACGGAGAGATTGCCAAGAAATGTTGGGAGATCGATCGCGGGCGTTCCAGGGATGGCATCGGTGGCGATGAGGAATGTACCCTGCGGCACGACCCCGGAGGTAAAGGCTGCGACGATCGAGTTTGGGGCCACGGGCCGGTTGGCCTGGAAGCTTGCGGCGGAGACGGCGACGAGCGGCGAAACCGTTTGCGCCTCTCCACGGGGTGTCGGTCTCGGCGCGTCAAATGAGAAAAGAGCGATCGCAAAAAAGGCGATGATCCAGACTCTGACGTGCGCGATCAGCCGAATCGTACGCCGGGTGAAAAGCGAGGCGTTCATTTGAGAGGTCTACCTCCTGAAAGAAACCAGGAACGGTTGAAACGGCCAATTGGATTCGGGCAGTGTAGGCCCGCGTTGTCCGAAAAGGCAAGATTCTGACAATTTCCTGGTTAGGACTCTTCCTGGGGCTCCGTTGGGAGCGGCCTCTGGAAGAGAAATAAAAGGAAGAAGAGGAAGACTCACGCGACCGACGCGAAGGACGCGAAAAGACGCGAAACTGAAGAGTGATAGGAGCGCCAATTTCCCATGAGGACTTCGCGTCTTTTCGCGCTCTTCGCGTCGGTCGCGTGAGTCTTCCTCTTCTTCTGAAACGATTTTGCGAAGGGCGCGTTTGGGGGCTACCAGCCGACGGCGTAGCGGCCACGGCGCACATCGGCGCCAGCCTGTATGACCCGTGTTCGAGGGTCAAAGACGACGATCGTCGGCGCTGAATCGGCACCGTACTCACCCTTTAGTTCAATCTTGTGACCACGTTTCTTGAGTTCCTCGATGACGGCAGGTGTCAATCGGGTCTCAACCTGTAGGACACCGGGTTGAAAGCGATGCTCATCGAAAGACCCGACGAAATGAAGGGTCTCGAAACGGGCCGCTTCAACCGCTTCCTGCGGGCTCATCCCAAACTCGACAATATTGAGCAAGACCTGGATAAGCGCCTGCTCCTGCGTATCCCCGCCCGGACTCGAGAGCGCTGCGAAGGGCTCACCATCCTTGAGAACAATCGTCGGTGTGAGGGTGATCCGCGGACGCTTGCCCGGTTTCAGCTCGTTGGCGTGACCTGGTACGAGAAGAAAGCTCTGCAAACGGTTCGAGATCGGAATCCCCGTATCTCCGGCGATAAAGGCCGGCAGCCACGCTCCGCTCGGCGTCGCCGAAAAGACGTTGCCGGCAGCATCGATGACGTTGACACAGGTGGTGTCATTCGCGCGCTGGGCCGGCGGCAGTGTCGATGGCCCAGTCAGCGGTTGAGTATTACTTTCTGCGAGTGGACGGCGGCCGACCGGATCACCGGGCCGCTGTTCGAGCGAGGCCGTCCGCGGATCGATCAGTTGACGCCGAATCTCGGCATAGTCTTTCGCGAGCAGCTCGAGACCAGGAACTTTGACAAAACGCGGATCACCGTAATAGCGATCGCGATCCGCGAAAGCGAGCTTGAGCGCTTCAGTGACCGTGTGCGCGTAGTCGGCCGAATTGTGACCGAAGCCCTTCAGGTCGTAGCTCTCGAGCAGGTTGAGAGCTTCGAGAAACATCGGGCCCTGACTCCAGAAGCCGACCTTGTAGACCTCGAAGCCGCGATAAGTGACGTGTTTAGGTTCCTCGAGTTCGGCGTGGAATGTTGCGAGGTCGGAAGCGCGCATGAGACCGCCGGCATCGGCGACCGCCTGACCGATGCGGGCGGCAATTGGCCCACGATAGAAATAATCGCGGACGCTCTCGAGGGCAAGATGACGGCCACGCCGTGAGTTCTTTTTCTCGACTGCGAGGAGCTCGCGAAGAGTGCGCGCGAGGTTCTTCTGCTCGAAGATTTCGCCGACCTTTGGTTCCTGGCCGTTGGGCAGAAAGATGGCACGCGCGGCGGGCCATTCTTCAAATACTTTCCGGGTTCGTTGGATGTAGGCGACGCGCAGTTCATCGATCGGGAATCCGTCGGCCAGTTCGATCGCTGGTGTCAGGACATCGGTGAGTCGCATCGTCCCAAACTTGTCGAGGGCAACGATCATGGCGTCGAGGACACCGGGAACGGTGGCCGCGAGGGGCCCGGTCCCTGGTATGCGGATGCCTTTGCCGGAGAAGAACTCGCGGGTCGCAAGTTGCGGCGCGACTCCCTGCCCATTGATGGCGACTACTGGCTTGCCTGGGATTTTGATGAGGACAGGGACTTCGCCGCCAAAGCCAAAGTGAGAGAACTCGATGACGGATGCGGCAAAGACGGTGGCGACGCCTGCATCGACGGCATTGCCGCCGCGATGGAGGATGCGTAAGCCAGCTTCGACGACAAGCGGATGCCCACCAGCGACGACTCCGTGGCGAGCGCGGATGGTTGGGCGAAAGGTGGTCGGCCGTGGCGGGGTCTGTGCGAGCGTCATGACAGCAATTACGACGACCAGCGTCAAAGAGAGCGAGTTGCGAAGCATGAACGAACCTCCGATCAGTTGATAACAGATCAGAGGCACGACAACAAGACTGCGTGGTTTGCTCATCGGGACTGGAGACGCTAGTCCAGGCCACTCGAGTAGCGTAGTTTGTCAGATCAAGCAGATTTGACCGCGGCAAAGAGGCTCACGCGAAGACGCGAAGTCGCGAATTGGAAGGCACCCCCCTTGAGGGTGTAAATAATTTTGTGTAAACGGTCATCAAGGCAATAGACTTTGAAGTGGAAGGAGCCGAGATGCTGATTGACACAAAGCTGATTGACGAACTGCTCAAGAACTACCAGAAGCCGGAGGACATAATCGGTGAGAA
>JANNRD010000223.1:0-2696 GCA_031401095.1 Acidobacteriota bacterium | reverse complement strand
CCACGATGGGGCGGTGAGTCGCGGGTGGCGTGCCATTCGCGCTGGGTACCGGAAATTTCGGGCCGTCGATGAGCATCTGCCCGGTGTCATCATCTACCCGATAGCTCTTGTCTTCCTCTACGTCGCAGCGACCAGCTCGTGGGCCGATCGATTGCTCACACCGCGGTTCGATCCCAGCAAGTTTCCTGTCGGGGCGGCCGACTTTGTCGCGAAGGCGCCACCCGGCGGGCACATGTACGCGTTCGATGGGTTCGGGGGTTACCTGATCTATCGTCTCTACCCTCGCGTCAAAGTATTTGCCGATGGGCGGAGCGACCTTTATCGACAGGGCACGGTGCTTGATGACATGGGAAAGCTCTCAACTCTCAAACCATCCTGGGCTGAAGTGCTCGATCGTCACAATGTCAAATGGATGGTGCTGAGACGTCATGAGCCCCTCGCATTGATCGCTGAGATGAGCGGGAAGTGGACCGATAGCTACATCGATCAGACGGCGAGGGTCATGATCCGAAAGGATGCCTTACCTGGGAAGTGACACGGTATTCGATTTTTAATCCAAACTCCACAATCCAAAGTCGAATTACTTTGAGAGTCCGCCGCTGAATGCATCCATGATTTGGATTGCTGCGGGCCCGAGAATGATGATGAACAGCGTCGGAAAGAGAAAGCAGGTAAGTGGAAGGAGCAATTTGACCGAAGCCTTCTGCGCCGCCTGCTCGGCACGCTGACGTCGCTTGGTGCGAAGCGAGTCGGCGTAAACGCGAACCGCCCGTCCGATGGAAGTGCCAAAGCGATCTGCCTGAATGAGCATTGTCACAAAGTTGCGCAGATCATCCACCCCCGTTCGATCGGCGAGGTTACGCAGTGCTTCACTTCGGTCGCGACCGACGCGAATCTCGACGTTGGCGAGCGCGAACTCCTCGCTGATGTCAGGATGTGCATCCTCAAGTTCCTCGCTGACCTTGACCATTGCGGCGTTGATACCCAGACCAGCCTCCATCGAGACGACCATGAGATCGAGTGCGTCAGCGAGTCCCCACGTGAGGCGTTCCTGTCGACCGAGGATCATGCGCTTGAGAATGTATCGCGGGAGAAAGAACCCGATGATGAAGGCCAGCATGGCCGAGAGCATGAGGTAGAGGAAAGTGAGCTCGGTCGTGAGAAAGAGCACTAGTCCCGTCACTGCCGGCAGACCGAACATTCCCACCAATTGTATCGCGTGGAAAATGAGCGGTGCCCGGTGCGAGAAATAGCCTGCCTGCATCAGCTGTTTCTGCAGTTTGTCAGCTTCTGCCAGTGAAGGGGGGACAATCCGATTGATCGGCCTGGCGACACGCTCGGCGAAGTCAGCCATCGAATCCTGCGTCAGCACCTGAGCCGGTGAACTGACTCCGCCTGTCACTCGCAGCCGCCGGGATGCGAGGCTCGTTCGACGAAGGAACAGCCAGGAAAGCCCCGAGATGACCATGGCGACGCTGGCAAAAGTGAGGGCTGCAATGAAGATGACCATCTCTCTCGAGACTCCTTTCGGCAAAACAGGGTGACAAGGATCAGATCTTGATGCGCATGATTTTGCGGACGATGAGCATCCCGGTGATTTGCATGCCCGCTGCGACCCAAACGAGGCGTTGCCCGCGCGGGTCGGTCCAAAGCACGTCAAGGTAGCCCGGGTTGACGACGAAGAGCATACCAGCAATGACCATCGGCAAGGCGCAGAGTATCCAGGCTGAGACGCGGGAAGCCGTCGTCAGGGTATTGAGATCCTCCATGATACGAAAGCGTTCCCGAATCGTGACCGCGACTCGCTCGAGAATTTCCGCCAGGTTCCCACCTGTTTCACGTTGAATGAGGATGGCGGTGACGCAGAGTCGCAGCTCGAGCAGCGGGATACGCTGTGACAAGTTGCGGAGTGCCATCTTGTACGACAGACCCAGTCGCTGTTCTTCGTAGGTCTTGCCGAACTCGCCCGCGATCGGTTCAGCCATCTCGGTTGCGACCATGTGCATCGATTCGGTGAATGCGTGTCCCGCTGATAACGCGCGGCTGACGAGATTCAGTCCTTCCGGAAGTTGCTCAAGGAAGAGATGAAGCCGCTGGCGTCGCTTATGCCAGACATAGACTAATGGGATCGATCCCGTGACCAGGGCGCAGATCCCGTTGAACAGCAGCGAACTCGAAAAGAGCGAAGCCAGGAGCCCGCCAATCGCGCCGGTTAGGCCTGCGAGCATGAGCAGGCGCATGACCGTCAGGCGTAGATCGGCCTGTTCGATCATTCGTCTGATCGAGGTAGCAATTCGCAGGCGCTTGAGAATGCGATTGGCCATTGGCATCTCGCTCAGAAGATCCCTCCGAACGAAACGCGAATTCTGAATCTCTGACTTGCCCGAAATCACCGCAGTTTCCTCGAGACGCTGGTTGAGGATCTGCCGTTCCTGGGTCGATCGGCGCGTCATTACCCAATAAGCAATCGAAGTGGTCGCGAGGCAACTGAGAAAAACTACGAAGGGAATCATTTCCAGTTCTCCTCAAAGAGCGAAGCCGGGACGTGCATCCCATAGATCTTCAGACGCTCGGCGAACTGTGGACGAATGCCAGTCGACTTGTGGCGTCCAACGACGCGCCCGTCCTTGTCGATGCCACCTCTCTCAAACTTGAATATCTCCTGCATGACGATGACCTCGCCTTCCATGCCGGTT
>JANNRD010000222.1:0-7737 GCA_031401095.1 Acidobacteriota bacterium | reverse complement strand
TGCCGCGTCCTCCTAGGCGCCGACGTGATGGAGCGCGAAGGCGTCACCCTCGAGGTACGGAACGGCACCCTCTGGGGCATCCTCGACGACGCCTCCTCGAAGCTCGTGGAGCGCACGCTCGCGAGCCTGCGGGCGCGCTTCCTCGCGGCGACCCGCGTGAAGGCCACGGTCCTGTCCCTGCCCCTGGCCTCGTTCCCCGAGTACCTCGCTGGCCTCGACGACGGCGCGACGCTGCTCGCCGACTGTGGCGAGGCGCTGCTGCGGCGTCCCGGGGCGACGGTGCTCGATCGCGTGGGCCTGCGCGCGCAGCGGTCCCAGCGCAACCCCAGTTGGCCGCGAAGGATTGCACGCGTCCTGCATTGCGGGCGCAGACGGCTTTGAGAACGGGCTGGAACGGCAGATCAAAGAAACGCCCAGCTTGCAGGAAGGCATTCGAGTGTGTGCGACCCATGAAGCCATAACCGACTAAACCAATGTTCAAGCCTCTTTGGTTCATATCTAGCTCTCAGCGACCTTACTATCTAATTCCATCCGTGCGCATTCCGTACCGCAATCATGGTCGAGAGGACGCTATTCCACGTCTGTGGGTTGAGCATCGTTTCGTTCGAGAACATGCAGCCGTCCCAATTGACGTGCTGGGTGTTGCGCGTCGGCTCGCCCTTCTCATCACGCAACCACAAGCCCGCGGCGCGCACGACATCCATTTTGCCGTTGGGGTCGTTCGGCAGGCAGTGACGTCCGGTCTTGTCGTGCGAGCCGGAGCCTTTGACGGTGGCATCATTCTGCGCGACGTGGAAGTCTTTGACCCACGGACGCAAGACTCCGGTCATCCTGGCCAAGGCTTCATATAACACTTCTTTGTCCGACCAGTCGTAATCTTCGGGCAGCAACCGGTGTTCGGGCGCGTTATAACCGAGTGTGAAGAGCATTGTATGCGCCATGTCGGCTTGAATGCCGAGCGTTTCAGGACGGCCTACTTGTTCAAGCAAGTCCTGCAAATACTTCCAACTGTGCATGCCGCCCCAGCAGATTTCTCCTTCGGCGGCCAGCCGTTCGCCGTAACTTTCCGCGATGTTGCAGGCTTCGCGAAAAGTGTCGGCAATCTTCCTGTTATTGCCCACAGGGTCTTCCGCCCAGTCAGCGGGGCTGCACGATGAATCGATGCGAACGATGCCGTAATTGCGAGCTCCTAGCGTATTGAGCTTCTTGGCGATGGCGCAGGATTTCCGAACTTGCGTGAGAAACGCCTTGCGCTCCTCTTCCGATCCCATCGCCGAGCCGCCGCCGGTCGGGCCCCAAACTGGCGCGACGAGCGAGCCGATTACCAGACCGCGCGAGGTCACCTGATCGGCCAGTTCTTTCAGTTGGTCGTCGGTCGAATCAATATCGGTGTGTGGCAGCGAAAGGAAGATGTCTACTCCATCGAATTTTTGACCGTCCACTTCCGCGGCGGCGGTCAGGTCGAGCATCGCTTCGAATTCGATGATCGGCTCTGCATCCGGGCCACCTTTGCCAACTAGCCCCGGCCAGGTCGCGTTGTGCAGCTTGGGATAGGTGCGCTTGTTTTCAGTGCTCATTGATTAACTCCTCAGGATACCAGCCGCCCACGCAGGAATTCGCAGATCGGCGTTTGGCCACATCAATCTGCGGCTCGTCTTTTCATTCTTTGAATATCAGACGATCCTACTTCGCCTCAATCTTTTCAACATCTGCGCCGGGCACCTTCTTCAAGTCCTCGAGGGATTTGAAGGCGCCGTGCTGGTTGCGGTACTGAATAATCGCAGCGGCTCACGAGCGTTTGAGCGACAAGCCGCTCTCCAAATCAATCGCCTCGGCCTTGTTGACATTGATCTTCGGCAGCTCATCCGCGGGAAAGTTTTTGACCAGATATTCGAGCACGGCGCTCAGCTCTTGCTCCGTGCCTTTCATTCCGACGCCCACCATCTTCTCGACGTTGCTCTGCCAGCCCGTCCGATCCTGACTCAGCGAGAAGGCCTTGTCCAGTTCGTGGCACTGCGAGCAAAGTTTTTGCGTCTCTGCTTTGCCCGGCCCATCTGGTAGCTGAGCGTTGACGGCGCCATGAGCGAGTTATCTGTCTGGGCTGATTATTGAGCTTGAGTTTCCACAAGAATCTGAAGCCCGGCTTCTGCATCGTCGCGCGCGAAATCTTCGCATCCGTCCTGACCCATGCCGAACGCTGGGCGTCGCCATTGCCGGTCATCCAGTCTGTGCTGCCTCGGCCCCGGGCCTTAGTTACACTCAGCCAGACAAGGCCACAGCCAAAACAACAGATGAGCACAGCAGCAAGTCTTCTCATGATCGAAATCCTTCTGGCCCTCAGATTTGATAATCAATGGTCAAGCAGCACCACGCCCTTGATAAAATCGGCGCCGCAGCGGTCTTGCGCAAAACCGCGTGGCACATCCTCAAGTGAGCGATAGCGATGCGTGATGAACTTGGAGACATTGATCTGGCCGCTGCTCAAAAGATGCAACGCCTGCCGGTACGTGCTCGGTCGTCCATCCGCCTCAAAGCCGCCCGAAGCGCCGATAGGCGAGACCAGCGTTGGCTCGAGAAACTGCAGATTGTTGAGCACACCCAAATCCACTCCGTGATGCCCGTGCCCGTACAGCAGCACGGTCGCCTGTTTGCGCAGCAAGCCCGGCATCTGCTTGAACAATTGCGCCACGCCCGCCGATTCGATCAGGCAATGAATGCGCTCGCCGTGCGTCAAATCTCGCGCCGCTGGCCCTAGCTCAGTCTGCGTGGGATCGAGCGCGACACTCGCACCATAACCGAGCGCCAACTCGCGGCGCTGCGCCGACGGTTCGCTGACGATCAGCAGGCCCTCGAAGTTCATCACGTTGCGCAGGTATTGCGTAAAGAGAAGGCCCGCGGGGCCTGCGCCACACACCAGCAAGTTGCGCACCGGACGTTCGCCGCCGAAGGTGTAACGCGCGTGGGCCTGCACGAGCATCGCGCTCGAATGAATGATGCAACCGAGCGGTTCAGCCAGCGCGCATTGTTCCTGCGGCAAATCGCTTTCGACTTTGACCGCGTTGACGGCGGGCACCGCGATGTATTCGGCCAGCGCACCCTGCAAGCCTGTAATGCCGTGCTCGCGATACTCGGCGCACTGGTGCGAATTGCCCGTGGCGCAGTATTCGCACAACTCGTCGGTCGCGCGGCTGACGCAACTCAAGCCTTGATCTACTACGACGCGGTCGTCCACTTCCAAATCGCTGACCGCGCTGCCCACTTCGACCACGGTGCCGCAGAACTCGTGACCCAGTATCTGCGCCTGTTCTGAGAGCGGAATGAGGCGCCCGTGCGCGTCACTGTGATAATTGGCGTGCCCTTCGAAAATGTGAAAGTCGGTGCCGCACAAACCGACGGCACCGACTCTAAGCAAGACTTCGCGCGGCTGCGGCGCAGGCCGGGCGATTTCGCGCACCTCCATTTGCCTGGGCGCGGTGAGCGCAAGCGCGCGCATCGTTCCCGTTGCAGATCGATTGCTCATGGCAGCCTCGAACCTCCAACGTGAGTTTGGCTAGGGCGCAGACTGCTCGCCTGCGCTCTTGACGTCGAAGCAGTATTGCATTCCGTCAAACGTGTCGAGGTACACCCGCCCGTTGGCAACCGAAAGCCCTCCCCAATGGCTCCACGTTGGCCTTTTTTGCTGCCCGTCCGTGTCACTCGCCAGTCGCCCGGAACAGCCGCGGAGCGAGTTCGTTCAGGTAGCGCCGCCAGTTGATCCACGTGTGGCCGCCGCCGCTGATGTTGAGTTCGTACTTGATTGTGTTTTTCTTCAGCAACTCGGCGAGGTTCTTTGAACCAGCGAGTGCGAAGTCTTTGTCGCCGACGCTGATCGAGAGGAGCTTGAGCTGCTTGTTGAGCTTCTCGGCGCTGCCGAGAAACGCGGCGTTGCGCTTCTCGAAATCGGCGTTCGTCTGCGGGTTGACGCCCGCGCTCCAGACGGCGACCCAGGAAAATTGATCCGCGTGGCTCGTTATTACTCTGGTCGTCTGGCCGCCACCCATCGACAGCCCGGCGATCGCGCGGTTGTCGCGCCCTGCGAGCGCTCGGTAGTTTTTCTCCACGAAAGGTATGACATCTTTCATCAGTTCGCTTGTGAAGCGCTCCTGCAAGGCCACCGTCAACGACGGATCGGGCGGCGCTCCTGGCGTGGCGGGCGGACGCGGCAGACTGCCATTGGGCATCACGACCACCATCGGCCTGGCCTTCTTCGCCGCGATCAGGTTGTCGAGGATGAAGCCCGCGCGACCGATCGTGCTCCACCCGGAATCTTCATCGCCGCCGCCATGCAGCAGGTAAAAGACCGGGTAACGTTCCTTGCCGCCTTCGTAGCCAGGCGGGAAGTAGATGTGCATGCGCCGTTGTGTCCCAAGGGTCGAGGACTGATACCAGACCTTGCGAATCTCGCCGTGCGGCACCGCCTGATTATCTTCAAACGCGGCCTCAGCGCCGGGCAGCAGTAACATGCTGTCGAGGCTCGTGACTCCCTGCTTGATCATCGCGTTTTTCGGATCAACCACGCGGACGCCGTCAACGGTGAACGAGTAGCTGTAGAAATCGGGCGTGAGCGGGCCGACAGTAGCTGACCAGACGCCCTTGTCATCCTTCTCCAGCTTGACCGTCCCCGCTCCGTCCATCCAATCGCCGCGCAGCGCCACTTCGGTCGCTTTCGGCGCGTAGATACGGAACGTCACCCGCTTGTCGCCTTGGACCTCGGGCGAGACCAGCGTGTCGTTTGCCGTGGGCTGCCGCGGCGGCTGTTGGGCGAACGCGGAGGAAACAGTTGCCAGCGCAAGCAAAAACGTTGCTGTAATGGACGAAATTCTGCTCTGATTCATCAATGCTCCTTACTGAATATCCAAGTCCAAGGTCCAGTTTCAGCGCCAGTCGGACATCGCGCTAACGATCTAATGCACACACGATTATAAGATAATCTGTAGATTTAGGTGAGATGTGAATCTGGGTGAGCGCCCGGCAACAAAAGGTTGTAGACAGAGAAACAAGGGGTGGCGCCATTTTTCTGTCCTACACATCTCTTTCTCGACAGCTTTGATGAGTGCCAAATTGCCATCAACCGACTTCCTCTTCCTGACTGATGAGTTGCAAAACGACCGATCTCGCGCTTGCTTGAATAAGCAACGCCAGCGCGCTTTGCACACGGATTCCGAGTCCGTTGCGAAGGTGGCAAAGCGCGACATCTCGTCAGGGCATTTGACTACAGACGCAGCCACGTCTCTGATCCGATGCAGTGTTGTGATAATGTTACTTCTTGCCAGGAAATCAAGTTGCATCAGGACTTCGAAACGATGAACCGCGAAATGATACGCAGAGTAGTCGTGGCCTTGCTGCTCGGCAGCGTGATGATCGCCGTCGCGCTGATGCAGGACGAACCCGGCCGCGCACACCAGGCGGGTCCGCCTGCTGTCCTGGTTGATTTCAACCGCGACATCCACCCAATTCTGGCGGACAAATGTTTCGTGTGTCACGGCCCCGACGCGACGGCGAAGAAGATCAAACTGCGTCTCGATTCGGAAGCTGCGGCAACCGCGGACCTCGGGCGGGGCCGTCGCGCAATCGTTCCCGGTCAACCTGACAAAAGCGCACTCATCAAACGTATCACGCATGCCGACGACGCGATGCGGATGCCCCCCACCGATTCAGGCCGCACGCTGACCAAGTCGGAGATTGACTTGCTCACCGAATGGATCAAGCAAGGCGCAAATTGGCAATCGCATTGGGCGTTTGTCGCGCCCGTCAGACCGCAGCTCCCACAGGTCAAAGACGCCTTCTGGCCGAAGAATGGGATTGATCATTTCGTTCTCGCGCGGCTGGAACGCGAAGGTCTGCAGCCGGCGCCGGAAGCGGATCGCGCGACATTGCTGCGTCGCGTCAGCCTGGATTTGACTGGATTGCCTCCTACACTGGAACAACTGGATGGCTTCCTGAATGATGAATCGCCGAGTGCATACGAGAAGGCTGTGGACCGGTTGCTGGCCTCTTCGCGCTACGGCGAGCGCATGGCCTTCAAATGGCTGGATGCGGCCCGTTACGCCGATACCAACGGCTATCAAAACGACGGTGATCGGTACATGTGGCGCTGGCGCGATTGGGTCATCAACGCGTTCAATCGGAATCTACCCTTCGATCAGTTCGCGATCGAGCAGTTGGCGGGAGATTTGTTATCTAAGCCGACGCTCGATCAGCGGATCGCGACGGCCTTCAATCGCAACCATCGCCAGAACTCGGAAGACGGCCTCATCCCGGAGGAGTACGCGGTCGAATACGTCGTGGATCGCGTGGACACTACATCAACGGTCTTCCTCGGCGTCACAATGAGCTGTGCGCGCTGTCACACGCACAAATACGATCCCTTCACCCACAAGGAGTACTACCAACTTTACGCCTATTTCAACAGCGTCCCTGAAGATGGGCGTGGTTCCTATCACACTTCACAACCCTGGATTCCCGCGCCGACCGTCGAGCAACAGGAACGCCTTCGACAGATCGAAACCGACATCGCGAGGACAAGGCGGAGATTGAATGTGCTGGTAAGTTCTCACCAGAATGAAGAGCGCCGTTGGGCGCGGGCCTTGTCGTCAGACTCAGCATCCGGCAGCCTCCAACAATGGTTTCCCGCCCAGAACCTGCTCCTACGACACTCATTAGATGCGAACGCCAAAGTAGAACTAGTGGGCAGACCAGAGAACCGGGCGTTCGCGGGGTATGAGTTGGCTAAGCCTCAGATGGACGCGAAGCAACCGGCCGCTGGCTTCCGCGACGGGTCGCCTGCAAATGTGACTTCGCCGGTCGGCAAGGGAGTCGTGTTTGACGGGCACTTGTTTTATGACGCCGGTCGGATTGCCGACTTCGATAACAGCGACCGGCTGGTTGACCACCACGATCAGTTTGCCATCTCAGCCTGGTTTTACGCAGAGTCCGAGAACAGTGGCGCCATCGTCACACATATGCAGGACAAGCCCGGCGAGAAGGACGGCAGCCTGTCGAAGAATCGCGGCTACGGCCTGTTCTTTAACGACGGCAAGTTGCATTGGAACATCGTCAGCGTGTGGGCGGACGATTCGTGGCGGGTTGAGACCGATCCCGTTGCGATCAAACAATGGCATCATGTCGTGGCGATCTTTGATGGCAGGGAGCCTTACGAACGGGCGCGGATTTTTCTGGACGGTCGGAAACAAAAACTAAAGCTAAACAACGGCCGATTGTTCCGCACGTTCAGTGACACGAGTGCTTCCTTGCGCATTGGCGGCGGGGCAGGACCGGAATACCGCTTCAAGGGCAAGCTTGACGAAGTGCGCGTCTACAACGCATTGCCCGATCCCGAGCAACTGGCCATGCTCTCCTGCGCGGATTCATTGCCGTCGATCGCAGCCATTCCGGAGAAGGAGCGCACGGAGAGTCAGCAACTGAAGCTGCTCAACGCGTGGTTGGACATGCGTGCGCCTACCCGGGCTCATGAGACCTGGGAACAACTGAATGGGCTGAAGAGGCAAAAGGCAAAGCTGGAGCGCGAATTCCCGCTCGTCATGGTGATGGAGGAATTGCCCACCGCTCGACCGGCTCAGATCCTGTTGCGCGGCCTGTATGATTCGCCGGGAGAGAAGGTCACGCGCGGACTGCCCGCATCACTCAATACAGAGAATAATCAGCCGTCGAATCGTCTTGAGTTCGCGCAGTGGTTGG
>JANNRD010000221.1:0-5886 GCA_031401095.1 Acidobacteriota bacterium | reverse complement strand
GGTCCGCGATGACGGCTACGTGAAGGTGCTCGACTTTGGGCTGGCGCGACTCGTACCCACGGGGATGGACCCGGAGGCAGCCACTTTGCAATGCACACAGCCGGGCACACTCCTTGGGAGCGTGGCCTACATGTCACCGGAGCAGGCACGCGGCGAAAGTGTGAGTCATGCGTCGGACATCTTCTCACTGGGAGTGGTCTTCTACGAGATGGCAACGGGGCAGCACCCGTTTGGGACCGATTCCCTGCTGGGCACGCTCAATGCCATTGACACACAGGTACCGGTTGCTCCGTCACGTTTGAATCCTGAAATCCCTTCGGCAATTGAATTTCTGATTCTGCAGATGCTCGAGAAAGACGCGCGCCTGCGGCCAACTGCCGCAGAAGTTGCGATGTCCGGGGCTGAAATCGGAGGAAATCCTCACGGCGGAGAGAGCTCCGGTCCGGTACTGCGCCCACGCACACGCCATACGGTCGGCCGGGAGAAGGCTCACGGGGAGTTGCGTCAAGCGCTGGCGTCCGCAATTGCCGGCAAAGGCCTGCTGGCGTGTGTGCCAGGTGAGCCAGGGATGGGCAAGACGACTTTGGTCGAGGACTTCCTGAGTGATCTGCGCGCAGGCAGCCAGGCTTGCATCATCGCTCGAGGACGGTGTTCCGAACGACTGGCGGGGACCGAAGCCTACCTGCCGTGGCTCGAAGCGCTCGACAGCCTCTTACGCCGATCCGACGGGAAGTCGCTGATGCCGCTCTTGAGTGGTGAGTCTATGACGCAGATCACGAAGCGGCTTGCCCCGACCTGGTACGCACGGGCGATGCCGCTTCACCCGGACGATTCTTCTGCGGAGCGATTGCTCGCGGAACGCGCCGCTTCACAAGAACGAATGAAACGCGAATTCGGCGCGCTGTTGGAAGAAGTTTCCGAACGCCGACCGCTCGTGCTCTTCTTCGATGATCTTCACTGGGCCGATGTCTCAACGATTGATCTCCTCGCCTATCTGGCGAGCAAATTCGACTCGATGCGAGTGCTGATCATCGCGACCTACCGGCCGTCCGATATGCTGCTGGCGAAGCACCCGTTTCTCCAGGTCAAGCCGGACTTGCAGTCGCGCGGCGCGTGCCGTGAGATCGAACTCGAGTTCCTGTCCCGATCCGAGATCGAAAAGTATCTCGCACTCGAATTCCCGGAACATCGCTTTCCCGCGGAGCTGCCCGCATTGATTCACTCCAGGACCGAAGGCAATCCACTTTTTATTGCGGATCTAGTCCGCTACCTGCGTCATCGCGAGGTGATCGCCGAAGAGAATGGCAGATGGGTGCTCGCACAATCGCTGCCGAGCATTGAGAGTGACTTGCCGGAATCAGTGCGCGGGATGATCGAGCGCAAGATCGCTCAGCTAAGCGAAGACGATCGGCGCTTGCTTGTCGCTGCGAGCGTGCAGGGATATGAATTCGATTCAGCCATCGTGGCCAAAGCGATCGAGCTGGACCCGGCGGATGTTGAAGAGCGCCTGGAGGTGCTGGAACACGTCTACTCGCTGGTGCGTTTCGTTAACGAGAGGGAGTTTCCCGGACGCGTGCTGACATTGCGATATCGGTTTGTGCACGTGCTTTATCAAAACGCTTTGTACGCCTCGCTCAGGCCAACGCGAAGGGCTCAGTTGAGCAAGACGATAGCCGAGGCGCTCCTCGGTTGTTACGGGAAACAGAGTGCGACGGTGGCTTCGGAGCTGGCGTTTCTATTCGAAGCTGCACGGGACTGGTCACGAGCTGCCGAGTACTATCTCATCGCCGCGAACAGTGCCTCAGAAGTCTTCGGCCTTCAGGAAGCCGGCGTGCTGGCCCAGCGCGGTCTGGACATGCTGCGCCTGCTGCCGGAAGCGACCGATTGCGCGGGGCAGGAACTGAAACTGCAAACGATGCTGGGTCAATCGCTCATGGTCGTCAAAGGATTTGCCTTGGCGGAAGTCGAGCAGGCTTTCCTTCGAGCCCGTGAGCTCAGCTTGCAACTGAACGAAATCCCCCAGCTTTTCCGCGCACAGTTCAGCCTTGCCATAGTCTATGTAGTGCGAGCCGAATACCGACGAGCTCTCGACCACGGCGAACAATGCCTGCGCCTCGCGGAAAAGTCCCGGAACCAGACGATGCTCACGCAATCTCACTGGGTGATAGCGCTGAGCAAATGTTACCTGGGTGAGTTCGCAGCCGCCCGCGATCATTTCGAGCAGACTATCGCCGTTCACGATGCCGCTGGCATCGACTCCCCCGCCTCTATGTACGGCGCTGTACTTAGTCGCGCGCACTTGTCTCGGATGCTGCTTTTTCTCGGCTATCCCGACCAATCACGAGAGGTAATGGACGTCGCTCTCGCCAAAGCCAAGGGCATGCGCATGCCGGTAGCCGTCGCTAACACTCTCGCGGTGGCTGCTTACCTGGAGGCGTTTCATCGGCGCGGGCAGAAGACGATGGAAATCGCTGCTGCGATGGCCCGGACCGCCGACGAACACGGGCTCCCGTATTACGCGGCCATCGCAACGTTGATGCGCGGCTGGGCCCTGGCCATGCAGAATGACGAAGAAGAAGGAGTTGCTCTGATTCGCCGGGGTCTGGCGTCGTCTCTCGCAATCGGAACCCGACAGCAGCACGGCTACTTCCTGACTCTGCTCGCTGAAGCTCTGAACCAAGCTGGTCGAGTTGAAGAGGGATCAGAAGCGATAAGAGAAGGCATGGATGTAGCGGAGCGAGCAAATGAGCCCTTTTACGACGCCGAGCTCAACAGACTCAAAGGCGATGCGCTGCTGAAGGCGGGGGCCGCTTCGCCCTCAGAGGCTGAGTCGTGCTTTCAGCGGGCCATCGAAATCGCAAGGCAACAGCAGGCGAGGTCATTTGAGTTGCGCGCGGCAATGAGCCTGGCGCGCCTGTGGCAGCAGCAAGGCAGGCGCGAGGAAGGCCGAGCCATGCTCGCAGACATTTACGGTTGGTTCACTGAAGGGTTCGACACCCCTGATCTGAAGGACGCCAGAGTTTTGCTTGATGAACTGACCGAGGACCGCAACCTTTAGGCTGGTGGCTGGGAGACCGCAAGGATATGTCAGACCACTTGATGAGATCACGTGTACTCAAATCTGTGATCGTGGCAGGCGTCCTGGTCTTCGCAATCGCTTACTTCGGGGGAGGTTCCCGTCGACTCATTACGTCTATGGAGGGTGGAAGCGGCTGCCGTGAGAGTCGGTGAGCGCCAACACTACCAGCCGACGCATCGTCATTCGTCATATCGACTCAGATACAGCTTGCCTTCGTAATCAACCAGACCAAGATTTATTTGATCAATGAATCCGCGTCGGCCTAATACATTGCGCCGAAATTCCCTATCCTCAGCAAAGGCGATCAGGCCGCTAAACTCAAAAGGGGCCATCGAGAGATTTACTTCGTGGAGATAAGCCACGAAGTTGCCGGTTACTGTACCAACGAGCAGACGTAGACCGGTCTCGATATCTAGTCCCAATTCTTCTCCGACCTTGCGGGTGAAAATGCAATTGGAGGAGCCGGTATCTATTTTTGCGTCGCAATCGATTCGCGTTTGGCCCACGCTTAGGGTAACGGGAACGGTAATGCTAGGCTGGCCGGCGTCGTAATTGATCAACTCCGTGAAGGTGAGTTGATGCCTCACACCCAACCTCCCATCTCCGCTATTTCATCTGGCTTCGACAAGTATGTGACGAATGCGTCAGGCTTTCCGGCTGCCAGGGCTTTCTCTCTAGCGATACGGAAGCTTGGACCAACAGCGAGAAGTCGATCTCCATCTAGTACAATGTATTGCCCGCCGTGCTCTTCCCGATGCGCTTTCAACCACTCCATGCGCAGTTGGCGAATTCCATCGTCACCGTTGTTGAAGTCACGAGATTGTGGTTTCTGCGGCGCTGGCTCATTGTTGGCTGGCTGCGCCCTCTCGTCCGAGTCAATCGTTTCGAGAGCGGCGCGTAACCGGCGCTGTTCGTCAACCGGGAGTTTCCTTACCTCTTCGATTATTTGCTCTAGTGTCGCCATTGGCCAACTCACTGCTTATAAAGATAGGACATGAAACGGACGAGAGCAGTTTACCATCTCAGTACAGGGCATATCTATCTTGACGCAGAAGTTCAAGGCTTATCTTCATCTCCACCGTCGGTGCGTAGAACAGGTTGCGGAGATTGTCCACTGCGGGGAGCCATCTCTTTTAGGGATGGCTGCAATAGCCATGCTTGATGAAATGCCGAAGCGGGAAGTAATGGAAGAGCCTATCGGCACGAGCAGGGGCGCACCGTTCAAACTTTGGGGAATGGCGCAGGTCGGAGGTATGCCTTGAATGGCGGACCAGTCGCCGGGCTCCTGTTCCAGCATTTAGATATCCTCGCTACTTCTCCCAGGGCAGATTACCCTTACCGAAGTGCCCGTAGTTTGTAGTTTCGCGATAGATCGGCCTTAAAAGGTCGAGCTGTTTGATAATCGCTCCCGGGCGAAAGTCAAAGTCTCGCAGAAAAGACACGCATTCCAACGCGTCCCCGGTTCCCTTTGTGTCAACATCGGAGTGATACCGGATCTGCGACCCCGATTGCGTACGCTACTTGAACCTCGGCCCTCCGCGCCAGCCCATTGCTGACCAGCTGTCTGGCGGCGTACCGGCCAGGGTTTTGCTTGATGAACTGACCGAGGACCGCAGCCTTTAGGGCGCGCGCGGGAGTCGAATCGTTGCGACCGGATTTCCTCCTTCAAACGACGCGATGCTTGTCTCGCTTTGAGGGAGGCTCGTCAGTGCTTCCGCCGAACCCGCCAAGCACTTCCAACGCACGGGGCAGTACCGTCTGATACTGACAGGTGTCGAGATGCCGCCACTTCCGCTCTGGCTGATGGTCGTGGAGGTTGCATTCGCGTCCACACTCCGCGCATTTCCACTGCGCATCTTCGGCGTGTGTCAATTAATGTGGACCGCCCCCTTCTCCAACTGCAATTCAACCCGATCCACGTTCCACGGACGTTCGATCGCAAGAATCTGCGCGTAAAGATGCCGGTCTTGCACGACTACCCCCAGCGGCGCACCTCTCCTATACTGGAACCGACCTGGGCGGAGGATAGGGCAATGCTGGAGAGCAACCCGAGCGCCGTCTCAGGGGCCAAGACCGGGACGGGGTGCCTGACCGCACCCTGCCCGCTCATTATCAACGTCCCGGGATTGGCACGAAAGCGATAAACTCGTGCTTTGCCACGGCGGCGACCCACTAGAAACCAGGCATTCCCATTCTAAATTTGTGAGGATCTTTCCATGTCAAAACATCTGCTATCAATATTTGTTTCCTGCTTCCTTGTGGGCCATCTCTCCGCGCAAGTTCCAAAGAACGCGGCTGTGGATGATTACAACGGCATTTTCAAAACAGTTAAATGGCGATCCATAGGTCCATTTCGTGGCGGGCGTTCAAACGCTGCCTGCGGAGTGGTGGGCGATCCCCGGACCTACTATATGGGGACCACAGGTGGCGGTCTGTGGAAAACAGATGACATGGGAATCACCTGGCGGAGTGTCTCCGATGGTTATTTCAAAACTGGCTCCGTGGGTGCTGTGGCTGTTGCCGAAAGCGATCCCAATGTCGTTTATGTGGGCATGGGAGAGCATGCAGTTCGGGGTGTCATGACCCACTCAGGGGATGGCGTATATAAGTCAACCGATGCTGGAAAGACCTGGAAGAGGATTGGGCTGGAGCTAACTCAGCATATCTCTCGGATCGTGATCGATCCCAAAGATCCGAGGATAGTACTGGTCGCGGCCCAGGGTGCCTTATACAGCCACTCACCGCAAAGAGGTGTCTACAAATCCATCGACGGCGGAACGAGCTGGAAGAACGTTCTGTTTGTGGAC
>JANNRD010000220.1:0-12904 GCA_031401095.1 Acidobacteriota bacterium | reverse complement strand
ACTTTCCTTGAGGCTGCGGGTGGCAGCTTTGTCTGTGCCACTACAAATGGGAATGCCACAAACATCAACACCAGCATCAACTTAATTTTGTTGCCACGCATTTCCTGATCTCCCTTTTGCCCGTTTGTGAGTAAACACCTGACCATCGCCAGGCCTTGAAAAGCGGAACTACGGTGTGGACCGTGGACGTAACTGCCGAGCCCTTGCACAGAAGTGAAAAATGCCAGCCAATAATAGAGACGCTGCACCGTCGTCAATAAGAACGAGCAGGAAACCTGGCTAACAATTGCTGGTAACGAGGGTAATCATTGTCGAATGAAGTTGCACTTTGGATGATTCTAATCGGCCAGTCAAGGTTTTTTACGATGTTTGATATAGTGCGCGCTCACAAAAATGCAGAAGGACACGTTCCCGGCCACGCCTCGGCACGTGAGACCGCTGCCGCCAGTCTTAGCTGAGCGCTACGGCACGATCACGCCCGGCGCCGGCGTTGGCGCCATCGTCAAAGGGACAAAACTCGGCGCGCCACTGGAAGCCGAGTAACCCTGCCTCCCTGTCCGGGAATTCCCTCCTTCACCACTAAGCTGTACAACTGTCATTCCAAAAGGTGTTCGTGAAAGCCAAATCGGATTCGGATTATGAAGTTGAACAAGTGTGCGGAGGCGGGTACAGTGACCGACGCGTAGGAGCGAAGGTAAGGCTACAAACATCGGGGAGAATAGATGTCCAATCCACAAGCATCAGCAAAACATTTCTGCATGATGGCGATTGCGGTTTTGCTGACTCTCACGGCGTCGACAAGTTCGGAGGCTCAAGTGAAACAAACCACCGAAGCTCAACCCAGGTTGCGCCTGATCAAGACAAACGGCATCAAGCTTCGAATCGCGGAGATGGGCAAAGGCCCGCTGGTGATTCTCGTTCACGGCTGGCCGGAGTCGTGGTATTCCTGGCGGCATCAGATGACTGCCCTCGCCGCCGCCGGCTATCGTGCGGTCGCTCCCGATATGAGAGGCTACGGCAAATCGGATAAGCCGCAAGTGGTCGAGGACTACGACATCCAGCACCTGACAGCCGACCTCGCAGGCATCGTCGACGCGCTCGGAGAGAAGCAGGCAATCCTCATCGGGCATGATTGGGGTGCGATCGTTTCGTGGCAGGCGATGCTCTTTTATCCACAACGCTTCAAGGCGCTGGTGGCAATGAGCGTTCCTTACGCGGGCCGGCCCGCACAGTCTCTCATACAGAGTCTTCGTCAAAGCCGTGGGGACAATTTCTACTACATTCTCTACTTCCAGGAGCCGGGTGTCGCGGAGAAGGAATTCGATGCGGATCCGCGCGCCATTCTGAGCCGGCTGTATTTGTCTCCTGAGTCTCCGCGCGAAGCTCCCCTGGTGACTGATCCCAAGCGGGCGGCGGGAGGCTGGATACCGAGACTCGGATCGCCGAAGGGACTACCTTCGTGGCTGACGCAGCCCGATCTCGACTACTACGTCAGTGAGTTCAAGCAGGCGGGCTTTCGTGGCGGAATCAATTACTACCGAAACTTCCATCGCAACTGGGAGACGACTCCGCAATTTGCTGACGTGAGGATCACGGCTCCGGTGCTATTTCTCGCGGGCGATAAGGACTCAGTGATTCGAGGTGCGACGGCGGAGGCGCTAACGTCTTCGATGAAGAATGCGGTGCCAGGTTTGCAGGGAGTGAAGCTGATACCGAACACGGGTCATTGGGTACAGCAGGAACGGCCGGCGGAGACCAACGAGGCAATCCTGCAATTTCTGAAGGGACTCATCAAGTAGATATGTGCCTCCGCCGGGCGGGGCATACAAGCTCCAAGCAGCGCTGCTCAAATTCGGCGCCAAAGACGAGCATCATCGCAGCCAACCCCGTTTGCCATTTGCCAGAATCTCTTCGCTGAGACGGGGGCGAAATCCGTACATAAGGCGCAATATCTACCCGACAGCAGACGCCTTTCATTGCGGCAACGACTTGGTTAGCCGCCGCTCTCCCTCTCATAACCCATTTAATTGGTTCACCGTGAGGACTGGCCCGCACTTTGCTCTTAGGCTGGATAGCAGCGCGGTTCTTGCTGCAATCTTATCAGACGGAGGAGACAGTCAATGCGAAGAGCATTCTTGATTGGCGTTGTCCTGACGATGATTACAGGCCTGGCGAATGCGCAGACTGCACGCGAGCACCGCGGCTACGGATATGGATTCGGCGCGCCTGGCGCTGCCGTTGGCGACAGTGGCGCGACTGCAACCTTGCAAGTCGGGGTGGGCGGTGAGCGACTGGTCTACAAAGGACTCGGTGCCGGAGGTGAGATCGGGTACATCTGGTCAATGACGGAAAGGAGTTCTGGTATTGGCGTGGGCTCCGGCAATGCGTCGTACCACTTTCGCACTGCCGCTTCGGGTGGAAGGATCGATCCATTCCTCACGGGCGGATACTCAATTGCGTTCCGCAGCGATGTCGCGAGCGGGTTCAATGTCGGGGGCGGTATTGACTATTGGTTCAAGGAGCGCGTCGGCCTGCGCCTCGAGGTTCGAGACCATGTCTTCCCAGCGTTCAGAAATATGAATCTCATTGGTGTACGGATCGGACTCACATTCCGGTGAATAGCGCAGCTCGGCGCGGCCGTTCGACGCGAAGATCGAAGGCGGCTGTGAAGACCTTACTGCGGTTCGTCAGGCGATCTCGTCGAAGAACGGTGGCAGGAACGCGCTTCGGGAGACATCGCTCATGTGGTAACTTCACCGCTGCTGGCTTCAAGTGTCCCCATCTACAATCGTCTCCTGAAACAAGTAGTCTTTGTCTCAAGAGCAGACCGGAGGTGATTAGCCTTATGAACAAGAGATTGTCTCGACGGACGTTTGCAAGGATAGCGGGCACTGCCGCATTAGCCTCTGCAACAACTCCCTCCATCGCTTCTATCATTGCTGATTCGAATGCCGAAGTCACAGCACGCGCGATGGCAGCGGCACGTGAATTCCCTAAGGGATTTCTGTGGGGTTCGGCAACTGCCTCCTATCAAGTCGAGGGAGCTGTCAACGAGGATGGCAGAGCCCCGTCGATCTGGGACACGTTCTCACATACGCCGGGCAAGGTAGCGAACAACTCGACTGGCGACGTCGCCAATGATCACTACCACAGGTACAAAGAAGACGTGCAGCTCATGAAATCACTTGGCGTCAAGGCGTATCGTTTTTCGATTGCCTGGTCGCGAGTGTTTCCGCAGGGTGCAGGAGCTCCGAATCCAAAGGGCCTGGATTTCTACAATAGACTGGTGGATGAGTTGCTCGCGAATGGCATTCAGCCGTTCGCGACGCTTTACCATTGGGATTTACCACAGGCGCTGCAAGACAATGGTGGGGGATGGGAATCTCGTGATACTTCGAAGGCATTCGCGGAGTATTCGGGTTATGTCGCAGGTCGTCTCAGTGATCGAGTCAAGCACTGGTTCACGATCAACGAGTTTGGAGCCTTTGTCGAGCTCGGTTATCGGATTGGCATACACGCTCCCGGGCTCAAGCTGCCGCCAGGTCGCTTCAATCAGACGAGACATCACGCCGTGTTAGCACATGGTCTCGCAGTGCAGGCGATTCGGGCGAAGGCGAAGGCGGGCACGAAGGTTGGACTCGCGGAGAATATGGCGATCTGTGTTCCCGTGATCGAGGCTGCACCGCACATCGAGGCCGCAGAGCGCGCGACACGAGAGCTGAACGCGCAGTACATGACCGTTGTTCAGGAAGGCAAGTACACGGATGCCTATCTCGCCGCGGCCGGAGCGGACGCACCGAAGTTCACGCCGGATGAAATGAAGGCAATAGGGAGTCCTCTCGATTTCGCCGGGATCAACATCTACACGGCGACGTATGTTCGTGCGGATGACTCGCGACAGGGGTTTGCTGTAGTGCCCAACCCGCGGTCGTATCCGCATATGGCTTCGCCATGGTTGAACATTGGACCTGAAGCGCTTTATTGGGGACCGAGGAATGTGGCGAGGCTCTGGAACGTGAAGGAGATTTACATTACCGAGAACGGATGCTCTTCATCGGATATTCCTGCGGCGGATGGGACGGTGTACGACACAGACCGCGTGATGTTCCTGCGGAATTACCTGACGCACCTGCAGAGGGCGACAGCGGATGGCGTGCCGGTGCGAGGTTATTTTCTATGGAGCCTGATGGACAACTTTGAGTGGGCGGACGGCTACACGAACCGATTTGGCCTGCACTACGTTGATTACGCTACGCAGAAGAGGACGCCGAAGTTGAGTGCAGCGTTCTATCGCGAAGTGATTGCAAAGAACGCGGTGGTGTGAATACGGGAGTGAGCATCCGAAGCGTGGGAGCACCTCGCCCCGACTCCGACGAACGTGGTACCGAAGCGACGTTCGCTGGCTACTAGAAACGGGGGGCCCCGGGACTCCCCGTAACCTATTGATCGTAGTAGTCCCAGGGGGCGGGATCGAACCGCCGACCTGCGGGTTATGAATCCGCCGCTCTAACCATCTGAGCTACCCTGGGACAATTGGCCGACTCTGCAGCTCCTCGCGCAGACCGGTAAATCTAGCATATGGAGTCCCCTCAACAAAAGAGGAGCCCCGCTCACCCGCTCACTCACCTTTCACAACAGAGGTATCGAGCTGATCGGACTCCGGCGGCAACCCCGAGGCGACGATCTGACGCAGCTTGACCGTCTCCTGACGCATATACGCTCTCTTCGCTGCCGCGCCTTTCGGGGAGGTCAACTCAATTGGCTCGTGGTAGATAAGCGTCAGTTTGAGCGGGCGAGGAATACGATGCGTTGGAGCGTAGACTCGATAACCACCGACTATCGTCACGGGGACGATCCGTGCACCCGTCGCCATCGCCAACCGAACTACGCCGGGCTTAAATCCCATCACTTCGCCGGTGCGTGTCCTTCCTCCTTCGGGGAAAATCATGAGGGCACCACCACCGCGCAGATGTTCAAGCGAATGACGCAAGGCCCGGCGGTCTGGTGCGTCAATCTTGACGGGAAACGCACCAAATGCGCGCATCAATGGCCCGAGCATCGGAACGCGAAACATCTCGTCCCAGGTCATATACCGAAGTCGACGGCGGATCGGAATTGAAGCCCAGACCGGGTCGAGATAGCTGGCGTGGTTTGGTGCCACAATCACCGGGCCATCGCTCGGAATTCCTTCAGCGCCTTGAAACTCAATCCGAAAGTAGACGCGACAGACGCTGTGGACCAGGTATCGCAGAAAATGGTAGAAGAGCAATTGTTCAACCCCGCAACACAGTTCTTCGCACTCGAAAACGGCATACTAACACAACCCCAGATCGATGGCAGCGCATCGATGTCAGCGCGGCGTCGGGGCCTTGAGGACGCTGGGCTGGCCCCGACGCTCCCGGCGCAACTTGACAGTCGGAGCCGACATCAGATACCGTCATCGTTTGGCAGCCGGGTGGCGATTACTCTCCGTCCGGCCTATGGCGACCGTACTTGCCGGTTGCTGATGTCTTGAAGTGAAGGAGAACTATGAAACCGGGTATCCATCCCAAGTACGAAGAAAGCAAGGTCACGTGCGCCTGTGGCGAGACCTTTATGACGCGTTCGACGCGGAAAGATATTCACATCGAAATCTGTTCGGCCTGCCACCCGTTCTTCACCGGCAAACAGAAACTCGTCGACACCGCCGGTCGCATTGAGCGCTTCCAGAGGAAGTATGGCAAGAGGCCCGAACCTGCTACAACCCCTGAGTAATTCAGGCTGAACCGCGATGTCTCGAGAAGACCACAACGAACCTTCACCGGAGTGCAAATCGCGCTCGTTGAGATTCGTCTGCGGCCATCGTTAGCAGCGATCATCACGCCACAGCGGTCCGAAACTGCGCGAGCCCTACCAGGCTTGGCCGTTCCCCGGATGTCAGTCTGTGGCGTTTTTCTTTTCCGGGAGAGGAATCTCTGTGTTTTTGGACGAGAAGAAAGAGGAGTGGCCTGAATGAAACCTCAGAAAGAGATCATCGTTGGTGGCCAGGCAGTGATAGAGGGCGTCATGATGCGCGCTCCCAATTCGTACGCGGTCGCCGTCCGCCGCGGCGATGGGAGCATTGCTCTCAAGGCCGAGCGACTCCCGCGACTTGATGAAAAGTATCCCTTTCTGAAAGTCCCGGTTCTCCGTGGCAGCGTCGTGCTCATCCACTCGATGCTTCTTGGCATCAAGGCCCTCAACTTTTCAGCGACTGTCGTCTTCGAAGATCAGACAGCCGAGGAAGCGAAGGCTGCGACGCGGATTGAGCCGGCGCTTGAAGCCGCGGCAATCACTGGGGCGCTCATGAGCACGGCACACGCGATCGAGTCGCCCTATCTGCGTCGCGAGCTCGCATCTGGCGAGCCGTCCAGCACAGAGAAGAATGATGGCTTGAATGCGACCGCGACTGCCGCGGGTTCAATCGCCTTCGCTCTCTTCTTCAATGTGCTGCTCTTCATCGTGCTCCCCCTGCTGGTGACCAACGCGATCTTTATCAATTTTGGCTGGGGCAACGCTCCGCAATTCTCGCTTGAGAGCGCAAGTATTGCCGGCGAGCCGTGGTATCGAGAGGCCTGGCACTGGTTTCAGACGTATCTCAAGCCGGTTCGGCCCTCAGTCGCCTTCAACCTCGTCGACGGGCTCATCCGGATGAGCTTCTTCATCATCATGATCTGGAGCTTCTCGAAGATGCGCGACATCAAACGAGTCTTCGAATATCACGGCGCCGAGCATAAGACGGTCTACGTCTGGGAGGCGGGCGAGGAATTGACGGTTGCCAATGCGCGCCGTTTTCCGCGGCAACACCCGCGTTGCGGGACGAGCTTTCTGATGATCGTCATGCTCGTCTCGATCGTGCTTTTCTCAGTCGTCAAATTCGATTCACTGGCACTCAACATGCTGATGCGAATCGCGCTCATTCCGCTGATCGCCGGCATCTCATACGAGATCATTCGCGCCGCGGGAAAGAAGGAGACGAGCGCACTCTTTTCGTTCATCACGCGGCCTGGGATTTGGATGCAGAACCTGACGACGCGCGAGCCATCGGACGATCAACTCGAAGTCGCGATCTACGCGTTGACGGAGTCGCTCAAGCTCGAACCACAGCGCGATCTCGAACCGGTGCCGCTCGCGTGAAAGGGAATTATGTTTGAGAGGCTGGAGAATATCGAAAGAACCTACGAGGAGCTCAATCAGCAGATGGCCGACCCAGCGGTCATTGCTGATCAGACGCTTTATACGAAGGTGACCCGACAGCATCGCGAGCTGGAACCAGTGGTCGAGTTGTACCGGGCGCTGAAGAAAACGGAGACCGATCTGGCTGGCGCGCGCGAGATACTCGCGGAGAGTGACGACCAGGAAATGCGCGAGATGGCTGGTCTCGAGCTGACAGAACTTGAGGAGAGGCGTTCCCGGGCCGAAGCTGACCTGAAGATACTGCTCTTGCCGAAGGATCCGAACGATGAAAAGAACGTCATTCTTGAAATCCGTGCCGGAACGGGCGGCGAGGAAGCCTGCCTCTTTGCGGCTGAGATTCTACGGATGTACTCGCGCTATTCCGAGAAACAAGGCTGGCGGTTCCAGGTGACCGATTCATCCGATACCGGCCTCGGCGGCATTCAGAAAGCTGAAGCGATCATCGACGGAACACGGGTCTATTCAAAGCTTAAACATGAGTCTGGTGTGCACCGCGTGCAGCGTGTCCCGCAGACCGAAGCGAGTGGCCGGATTCACACCTCGGCCGTGACGGTTGCGGTCCTGCCTGAGGCCGAGGAGGTTGACGTCAAGATCGATGCCAAGGATCTGCGGATCGACACCTTTTGTTCTTCGGGGCCCGGCGGGCAATCGGTCAACACGACGTATTCGGCAGTGCGCTTAACGCATCTCCCAACGGGGCTGGTGGTCTCGATGCAGGACGAAAAGTCGCAAATCAAGAACCGCGAAAAGGGGATGCGCGTCTTGAGATCGCGCCTCCTCGAGCTTGAGAGACAGAAACAGCAGGATGCAATCGCAGCTGAAAGGCGCTCTCAGGTTGGGTCTGGTGACCGCTCCGAGAAGATTCGCACCTACAATTTCAAAGAGAATCGAGTGACAGACCATCGTATCGGTCTGACCATCCATCAGCTTGATCAGATGATGGAGGGCGAAATAGAGACCCTCATTGACGCAGTCGTGACCCACTTCCAGGGGGAAAAGTTGAAGGAAGAGACTGACCCGCATGTCCTGGGAGTGCGAGCCTGAAGAAGGCCCGCCGCGTCTGACACTGTGTTGAGTGCCGTGCACCTCTGACCGAACACCGATTGAGCATGACCGCCCCACCGACGATTGCCCAGACGCTCAAGGAAGCCAACGCGTTTCTGCGTCAGAGCGAAGTGCCAGAAGCCCAGCTCGTTGCTCAATCACTGCTGGCGCTGGCGCTCAACTGCGACCGCACGTATCTGATCATCAACTTCAAACAGACGCTGACCGCTCATGAACACGACGGGTTCTTACAGCTTCTCGCCCGCCGGGCGACTGGGGAGCCACTGCAGTACATCACCGGAACGCAGGAGTTCTTCGGCCTCGAGTTTGAGGTGACTCGCGACGTTCTGATTCCCCGGCCCGAGTCTGAACTGATCGTTGAGGAAGTGATTCGGCTGTCGGCAGAGATCGAGTTGCCGTCCATCGCCGACGTCGGAACCGGGTCAGGGTGTTTGGCCGTGGCTCTCGCGCGGGAGCTTCCCGAGGCGCGTCTCGTTGCGATCGACATCTCTCCTGCGGCTCTTGTGGTGGCGCGGCGCAACGCGCACCGGCATCTTGTGGCTGAGCGAATCCAATTTATTGCTGGAGATCTGCTATCACCACTGGATGAGCTCCCGCTCGTGGACTTCATCGTCTCGAATCCGCCATACATCGCGATCGAAGAAATGCCGGCTCTCCAGCGAGAGGTGCGTGATTGGGAGCCGCATCTCGCGCTCACCGACTTTGGCGATGGGTTGGTGTTTTTCCGCCGCCTGTTTGCTGAAGCCCCGGGACGGCTCAAGCACGGGGGTCATTTGCTTTGCGAGATGGGTTATACGCAGGCTAACGCGATCCAGGGACTCGTCGACCAAAACATCTGGGAAAAGCCGCACATCATCGCAGATCTGCAGGGCATTCCACGGTGTCTGATACTTCAGAAACCATAAGAGAGACAACGGAACAGACCGAAAATCACTGAAGACACGGAAAATGCCCGAGCACGTCTTCCGTGATTTTCCGTGTGTTCCGTTGTCTCTCCTATTCGGGTGGCTTGACTGGAGTCGTTGCCGGCTCATCGATGACCTTGATGTCGGTCTCGAACTTGCGGTAGAACTTGAAATAGATCGCGTTCCGCGAGTACTGGCGTCGACGTCGATCAGCGATGATGAACTCGGCGTGCGTTGGCAGCAGAAACTCGACGTCCAGACCACGCAGTTTGACCATGTCATAGTCAACGGAAGTCTCGGCCTGCGTCACCGGAAAATTTGCGGGCAGACCCTCGGCTGCCTGCTCAATCCGCAAGACCCGCTTCGTTTCGTTGTCGATCCAGACACTTCCACTGTAACCCGCGAAGATCGGCGGCACGCCCTCGGCCTTGATCGAGAGCTTCGAAGCGTCAACGGAAACACAAAAATCATAAATCGTCGTCTGCTTCTGTCCGAGCTTCTCCTTGCCAGCTGGCTTGAAGGCTGCCTTTGTCTCCGGCGCAAAGAGCATCGCGAGAGAGGTCGCGAAGTCACCGGTGGAGTACGCACCGCCTGAATCTTCCAGTTCCCGGGTGACGGGTCGTCCAATGCTGTTTATCGGGCGGTACGACTCGCGCTTCCGGTTGTAGGTCAGCTCGTAGACGAGCATATCTCGTCGGTCCCAGGCGCCGGTGCCATTATCGTAATACCTCGTCACCTCCTGCTGGCAGATGAAATCCGGGAGCTCATCGAGATAGTCACGGACATTGCGACGAGTCTCCTCGATAAAGGGGTCGAGTTGTGGCGGTCCATCGACTTTGACCGTCGCGCCCGCGGCTGCTGAAAGTCGATCACCGGCGCGCCGAACGGCATTGAGCAGATGCGGGTGTGCACCGTTGGCGCGAAGCCGGATCATAACCTCTGGTGTCGGATCAAAGGCGATTCCGATCTTATCAATGCGCGCCGCAAGATCACCTTCAGTCATATCGCGACCCACCGAGCGGCGGAGCAGCAGGTTGATATCCTGCAGGGTCAGAGGCTCATTCTTTATCTGACTTGAGTCACCCAATCGCTGCGAAGGAGCGAACAGGGGACAGAGCGTGAGCATCAAAGCCGCAAGGACTATCGATCGGTACTTCATCCAACGCACTCCTTTAACATGACCGCAGTCATTCTGTCGGATTGGAGCCTCAATTTCCAGCAGGACCGGTCAATGGCCGGCCCCACGCTTTGATGCGATATGCTCGCGGATGGCAACGTCACGCGAGATGTGCCATCATGATCCGCTTTGGGTCAGAGCAGGTAATTTTTCTTTGTACCATGAGGAGCTAGCGTCAAGATGGGGCTCAAACGCAGGGCTAAGATATCGGCTCTCGGTCGTTATGTTCCGCCTCGAGTCGTCACAAATGACGATCTATCCCGAATTGTCGAGACCAACCACGACTGGATTGTCGAGCGAACTGGTATTGCCGAGCGGCATTGGGTCGAGCCGGGTACTCCGACATCGGAGCTTGCGGCGCACGCCGCGACCGATCTACTCCGCAGGCGCGGCATCGAAGCGAGCGAGATCGAACTGATCATCGTCGTCACCGTCACGCCTGACATGTTCTTTCCCGCGACTGCCTGTATTGTCCAGAACAAGATCGGGGCAAAGGGGGCGTGGGGGTTCGATCTTTCCGCAGCCTGCTCAGGGTTCCTCTACGGGTTGACGGTCGGTGCTCAGTTCATTGAAAGCGGGGCTCACCGCAAGGTCATGGTCATCGGTGCTGACGTCATGACGAGCATCCTCAATCCGAATGATCGTGCGACGCTGGTGCTCTTTGGGGATGCCGCCGGCGCGGTGCTGCTTGAGCCCAGCGACGAGGACGGAATCGGTCTGCTTGACTATCTTCACGAGATTGATGGCTCAGGCGGCCCGGCCCTCAGCATGCCCGGTGGCGGCAGTCTCAATCCCGCGTCACACGAAACCGTCGAGAAGAAGATGCACTATGTACATCAACAGGGTCCGGCGGTATTCAAATTCGCGGTTCGTAAGATGGAGGAGTTGAGTCGAAACATTCTCGAGCGCAATCATTTGACTGCCGGGGACGTCGACTGTTTTATCGCTCACCAGGCCAATATCCGGATCATCGATTCGGCTTCGGAGAAGCTCGGGCTTGCCCCTCAGAAGGTTATCAAGAACATTCACAAATTTGGCAACACAACCGCCGGAACGATCCCGTTGGCGATCGGCGATGCGATCGATGACGGGCGCTTGAAAAAGGGCGATCTGGTCCTCTTTGCAGCCGTCGGGGCGGGCTTTACTGCGGCATCAGTGCTCGCGCGGTGGGCGTACTAGATGTGCGTTCTGGTAATAACTAGACAAGGATGGTCTCCTCCATTTTGTACTTCCAGCGGAACACAACGGGGTCTGCGTTGACCTCATCGAAGTACTGATGGATCCGGTCGACCAGTTCTTGTTTGGTGGCGACGCGAATTCCTCGAAGCATGCTTCGGGTCATCTTGCTGAAGAGCGTTTCAATCAGGTTTAGCCAGGAACCATGTTTGGGCAGAAACACAAAACTGAATCGCTGCGGTTGGCTCGCCAAATAGCGCTGCGTCTCCTTCGAAGTGTGCGTGGAATGGTTATCCAGCAACACTCGCAATTGAATGCTCGCGGGATAACTCTCATCAAGCTTCTGGAGGAAGGTAATAAAGTCACTGCTGTTGTGTGTGTCGCTCACGATCTCTGTCACTTTGCCAGTGTGCAGGTCCAGTCCCGCCAGCAGCGACACCGTGCCCATTCGCTTATATTCATAGTCGCGCAGATGACTTGCATGTATTTTGGGCACCGGCGGCCGATCAGGAGTTGTGGGTGCCAAGGCTTGGATACCAGGTTTCTCGTCGTAAGAAACTGTCACGAGCCCTGGCTCCTGGATCGCACCACGAACCATTCCTTCATTGATGATCTCCACCTCTTTGTAAACGTGCAAGACGGCGGCCATTTTCTGCTCGAACTCCGGGTCGCGCCGCTCTACATAGTAGCGGATCTTGTGCGGTCGGACCTCGGCTTGCGTAAGTATCCGGTGCAGCTTGGACCGGCTCAGCTTGCGCAATTCATCATAGCCAACTGCTTGGCATTTCTCGTGAACATGGGCCGTCAACAGTCGATAGGTCCAGAGTTCCTGCGCATAACCCAAGTCCTTCGGTTTCTGACAGGCGCGATCCAATACCCAGGCAATCGCTTCGTCGGAAAGCTGTCGTGGTTTGCCAGATCGCGGCAGCTCACCCAAGGCTGCGTCCACGCCGAATCGCAGACACTTCTGAATGCAAAGAACTACAGTGTTGCGATTCACATGGTGTGCATGAGCGATAGCTTGATCACTCAGGCCCTCCAGCGAGTCGAGCAATATGCCGGCTCTTACAGTGCGCCGCTTCTCTTCAGTCCGGGATCGCCGAATGGCTTCCAATCTCCCTCGCTCCTCCTTACTGAGAACCAGCGGCTTTCGGGTCTTTGGGAATCCCATGGCCCCATTGAATCACCAATCAGGCCCACTGTCTAGTTATTTCGAGAACTATAATCTAGTGGTCTGTAACTGGGATTTCACGAGCCTTGAACCACAGAGACACGGAGACACAGAGGAAGCACAGAGAAGAGCAAAGATAGAGAACCGTCCCACGCTTGATACATCAACCTAATTCCTCTGTGCTTCCTCTGTGTC
>JANNRD010000219.1:0-2325 GCA_031401095.1 Acidobacteriota bacterium | reverse complement strand
AATGACAACCGATGGACGACGCACTACGCATCGAGCTTTTCGCGCAGCTGCCCAAGCTCCTCGAGCGAGATCGCGCCGCCGCGCCGGCACGAGGCGTGAAGATGGGGTGAGACGGTGAGAAACTCCGCCGCGTTCGACGCCCTGACACCACGCGCTAGTCCGAAGTTGAACCGGCGAGTAGGCAGCAACCGCCTGATCTATCAGGGATTGCCCAGAGTTCAGGGTTCCAGCTACTGGCTACAGGTTGAGGAGCTGAAAGGCGCGGGCCTGGAGGGGCGAGAGTTCCGTTAGGAGTTGAAGGGTGTGCGCGTTCTCCGATTTGACGTGCGCGCTATTCCGGCAATGGGTCGCGAGTTCGGCGAGCAGGGTCTGGAAGCTGTGAAGCGGTAGTCCGTCACCACTGACGCGGGTGGCCTTCTTCCGACGTGCGCTCTCCGAAGACTTCGCTTTTGCAACGGGATCGCGTTGCGCGCGGTTGGTGTCGAGTTCTTCGTCATGGAAGAGCAGGGGAGCGAGGGCCTGCCGGAGGTGCCACTCGACGTAATACGCGAGCATGCACACGAAGATGTGGGCGCGCACATGGTTCTCGGTGCGGTGGTGAATAGGCCTCACGAGCAGGTCCACTCCCTTGAGACAACGGAAGGCCCGTTCGACAACGGCGAGGCTTTTGTATTTGCGCACGGCATCTGGGGCCGAGAGTTGAGACTTGGACTGGCTGGTGCGGACGATGTAGATGCCATCGAGTCCAATCTCGCGGGCGATGGCGGCTTCCCGTCGAGCCCAGGTGAAGCGACCATCCTCGATGGTGAGTTGAAAGTGCTTGCCCATCTTGTAGCGTCCGAGGATCCGACCCGCCTTGAGGCCGATTTCCGCCTTGCCCAGTGGTTTCTTCGTCCGCCGACTCACTTCTCGACTGAGCCGGTCGAGGTACTTCTCCGTCGCTATCAGTAGCTCCTGACGCTTGCGACCGCGTTCATCACACAGCAGTGGGTTGAAGCAGGCGATCAGTCGCTCTCCGGGGTAGTCTGGACTTTGAATCTCGGCGAGGTTGGTCTTGTCGAAGAGCGAGCGTTGCAGATGGCCATTGTCAATGAGGGTGCGGATGCTGCCGCTTCGCAGGCATGAGATCCAGCCAAGCCCTGAATGCTCACGGAGCTTCTCAATCTGCGGCTGAGTGAGCATTCCACGATCGCCCACCATCACGAGTTGTGACAGGCCGAATCGCTCCCGGAGCTTATCCACCTGCTTGGCCACGGTCTTTGGATCACCGGTGTTGCCGGGAAAGACTTCGATCGCCACCGGCCGGCCCGCTTCATCGGTTAGTAGACCGTAGAGGATCACCGGGAGATTCTTTCCGTCGCGGTCGTGCCCGAAGTGAGCGAGCGGGCAGGTTTTCCCTTCGTAGTAGCTGGTGCTCGCGTCGTAGAGCACGAGCCCGCCGTCTTTCAGGTGACGAGCGGCCAGCTTCGCTTCTATACGCGTCTGGCGCGGGAGAAGCCAGTCGAGAGCGGCATAGAGCTCGTCGACCCGCGCATCCTCCACCTTGAGTTCTTCGGCCAGGGTCGTGGTGTGCCAGAGCCTTGTGGTCGCGAGTTTCGAGCAGGCTTTGAGAATGCGCTCCGCCACCATGGCCATCACAAGGTCGCGTTCTCGGCTGGGCTTGGAGGCGATCAGCCCCGGGACTCCGAGCTTGCGCATAGTGCCGAGGACGGCTTCGACGTGGCCATGTGCTCGTGATTCCGTGATGACGAAGGCGTCCGCAGGGCTCACGAGATGTTCTCCACTGAGGAGGCGGCGGAGGCTCTCGATCTTCGGCGCGGGCCAGTCGGAGAGATTGGCTACCGTCCGCTTGCGGATCTTTCCCTCTTCGCGCCAAGCCTCGCGGAGGAGGATGGCGGGCGGAGAGTTGCGGTTGGGCACTCGTTCGACGTACATGGCACAAGTATACGCATAGTGCGTCTACAGTCAAGCACAATGTTTACTATTACATGGGTACAAATAGCAGATCGGAAATCGAACACAAAGGCAATACTTACAGGTACTTCACCCCGGTTTTAGGTCAGTTTTCCGTGGCAACTTCGGGCTAGGGCGCCCGTTGGACCTGCGCCCCAGCCCTTCCGCGGCCGGCGCAAGGCGTTGAGCGAAGAGGAGCGGGAATGACGCGCAGACCCCGGGTCAACGGGATCGTTTAGGGGCCTGAAGCACGCGAAAGGTGGGCAGAGGCGCGAGTTCACGGTCGAAAGTCATGGTTGGCGCAGCACCGAGCGAGTTGTTGATGCGGCCTATGAAAGCGTCGGTGAACCCAGCCTCCGTCGTCTTGAAATC
>JANNRD010000218.1:0-12211 GCA_031401095.1 Acidobacteriota bacterium | reverse complement strand
CCGAGGCGGCCGACGCGACTAGTGTCTCCCGATAGGCGCGACCTGTTGAGTTAGGGAATTCAACGCAAAGGCGCAAAGAACGCAGAGACGCAAAGAAGAACTGGGGCTTACGACCCCATTCTTCTTTGCGTTGCCGCGTTCGCTGTTATCAGTAATTCTTGTGGAGTGGGCATCGATCAGTAGTCCTTCCTGTAGCCGTAGGGTAAGACCAAGTTTCCCATTTACACAACTTCTGCCACCCTCCCATCGAAACCTCCACCCTGAATTCTAGTTGCCTCCTGAGAATCTGCCCGTCCTGTCTGGTTCATTGGAACAACATCCCGTCCATCGACTCTGACCTCTGTGAGATAGTCCATTGGAACATCTTTCCTGCCTATGCTATCGTCCTCCGATATGCCGGTGCCATCGGGTTGCAGGATGGTGGTGTTACGCTGGTTCGAGCGCGACTCAAGCTAAGGCAATCGCGGAATGACAGGGGATGGGCCGATCTCCGCAAACCGTGAGCAACACAAGTCGCTTCATCAACCGGTTGAATTGGTTTCCGCAAATGAGCTCAATGAAAGCCGACCGGGAGCAACAACTAAATCAACTCCTGTCGGCGGTGCTCGAGCGCCCTCTCTCCGAGCGGGCCGCCTTTCTCGACAAGGCCTGCGCCCATGACGAGAATCTGCGCCACGAAGTCGAGTCCATGTTGCTCGCGTACCCAGTGGCAACTACCTTCATTCAACGTCCGCCCGCATCACTCCCGACCGAAGCCTTAGCGGCAGGACTAAAGCCCGATCTGACGGTGGGGCAGCAGCTAGGTCCATACAAGGTCCTCTCACGAATCGGAGCAGGTGGCATGGGCGAAGTGTTTCTCGCCCAAGACACGCGACTCGGACGCAAGGTGGCGCTCAAACTCTTGCCCGCCGCCCTCGTCGCTAACGACGAATTAAAGCGACGGTTTGAGCGAGAAGCACGCGCGGCATCAGCACTAAATCACCAAAATATCATCACTATCTTCGACATCGGCTCAGACAATGGGCGTGACTTCATCGCAATGGAGTTTGTCGAGGGCGAGAGTTTGAGCAGCGTGATTGCCCACGGAAGAGTCGAACTAAAGCGCGCCCTGGGGTTGATAGCACAGTGAACGGCGGGTCTCGCTACGGCTCACGGAGCAGGTATCGTTCATCGCGACATCAAGCCGGACAATCTAATGGTCACGCCCGATGGAAATGTCAAGATCCTGGATTTCGGCCTGGCCAAACTGACCGAGAAGCAGAGTCCCGAAGCCCTCAACACCAATTTGAGCGCGTTCATTGGCAGCCCAGAGGCCCAGGGCGGGACCAAGCCCGGCGTGATTCTCAGGACGGTGGTCTATATGTCGCCGGAGCAGGCGGAAGGACGCCCACTTGATCATCGCTCCGACATCTTTTCGCTTGGAGTGGTCCTCTACGAGATGCTAACCGGTCAACGACCATTTGAGGGCAAGTCGGCTGTAGAAGTGCTTCACACAATCATCAATCGGGAGCCGAGGTCTGTGCTGGAGGTGAATCCAACTCTGCCGACCGAGGTTGCGGAAATTCTCGGCAAGACACTCGCAAAGGACCCAAATGAGCGCTACCAGCACGCGGGTGATTTCGGACTCGATCTACGGCGACTCAAACGTGCGATTGAATCGAATACGTTGCGGAGCACTCACACTACGCCAGTGGGTCACCTCCGGACGACGCGATTCGGACTGAAGTGGGCAGTTATCAGCGCGATAGCCGTGCTCGCATCTGTCATCGGGGGTTGGTGGATGGGCCACTCATCGGACGCGCCGTCGGATGGCGCTTCGCTCAAGAATGTAACTCTCAGGCCTCTCACTACGGATCCCGGTTATGAAGGCGAACCGACCTTCTCACCCAATGGCGAGACCGTCGCCTACGTCTCTGACCGCACGGGCGACTTTGAGGTCTACATCCAGCAGGTCTCGGGAGGCACGTACCGCAATATTTCGGAAAACAAGGCGGAGGATGTGCAGCCATCCTACTCACCTGACGGCCAGCAGATCGCTTTTGTTTCGACTCGGCTTAGCTCTTCAGCCCTCCGGTATGAGGGTTACGATCTGCCACTTATGGGAGGTGACATTTGGGTCACTCCAGTGCTCGGTGGCAATGCACGTCGGGTAGCTCAAAACGGCTGTTTTCCGTCGTGGTCGCCTGATGGCTCGAGCATTATCTACACTGGTGGCCCGGCCTTCGGCCAGAAAATCCTCCGCGTGGACGCGCAGGGAAGCGAACCACGCGAGATCGTTCCGAAGATCAAGCCTGATCCGCGCTATCTGCTCTATCCCAGCTATTCTGCCGACGAACGGTGGATCGTGTTCGAATCGGATCCTGCCGTGTTGGGCAGCTTTGGCTTTCGCGACATCTGGGCGATGAAAACTGAAACAGGTGACCTTCTGTTTATCGCAAAGGGGCAGAACCCTAGCTGGAGTGCTGACTCGAAGGCGATCATTTATTCGAGCGCTGAGCCCGGGAAGAACTTTTCACTCTGGCAGGTTCCGTTCTCGACAACTGAGGGCAAGCTCTCGGGTCCTGCCCAGCCGCTCACGGTGAGCCGTGGGCGCGATTCAGGAGCGAGGATGTCGCGCGATGGTCGTCAGATAGTATTTGCCGGAACTGAGACCTCATTCAATGTCGAAAGCCTTGCCTTCGATGCAGAAACCGGACGCGTGCTGGGCTCTCCCGAGGAGATAACACACGGCGCGAGGGTAAGTTATTTTCAGAGTATCGCCCCTGACGGCAAGACCGTGGTCTTCGAGTCCCGTCAGGGTGAAGGCACGCATCTTTGGAAAACGGAACGCGGCGCGGTTCCAGTCGAGCTGACCTCGGATCCTCACCTTAACGATACCTTCCCTCGCTGGTCTCCTGACGGCAAGAGCATTGCCTTCAATCGCAAGTCGAATGGGTCGGGTAATTCTCTCTGGCTGATGACGGATGATGGAGCGAATCCACGTCTCGTCATTGAGAAGGCAGGTAACTTCGCTTGGATGGCGGACGGTCGTGGTCTGGTCTATGCCTCCTTGGCTGACCTGCAGTTGTATCTGGTTGATCTGGCCTCGGGGAGTTCACGCCGGCTCACTAATGAACCAAAGATCGTTCAGATACTGACCACCAGCCCTGATGGAAGGTGGGTAATTTACCAGACTCTACTGTCTGGCAACATAGACCTGCGCGCAATCCCGGTCTCGGGCGGAGAGCCGGTGACCGTGGTCGCGACGCCCCATCAGGACTATCATCCCTTTGTTTCCCCTTCCGGGCGATGGCTGTACTTCCACCTTGATCACAAGAACATCTATCGAGTGCCCGGGCCTGCCCAGAATTGGCGTCAAGAGGTGCCGGAGAAAGTGACCGACTTCAAGGAGTCCGGCCTGCGGCTGGAAGACCCACAGATTTCCCGGGACGGAAAGAAACTCCTTTACTCGCGTGGTCGGATCTTAGGTGATATCTGGATCATGAAACGGGGTCGGTAGTGAGTATTCCTCGGCAGTCCAATCTAAAAGAACTTTCGCTCTGACTTCCCCTCTTTACCCAACTTCCTCCCGACATTTTCGCGAACGCTGAACACCTTTCGTGAAGGAAGCTCGACCGCTGAGAGAACGCCTGTCAAATAGGCGCCGGTATCGACACCGATCAGACTATCGCGCATCCATACCTTCTCAAATTCACCGAAGATCATTCCGGCAATGGTGTGACCGAAAACGACGAGCTTTCCCGAATAATCGCTGAAGAAGTGACGGTTGCGCGCCCAGATCAACTCGAGATTGTCGGCTGTCTCGCTTGGATGCAGGAACTCTCCCTCTTCGTCTTCGACGAGCGAGGCGTGCACATAGATCGAGTGTTCGTCTTCGTGCCAGGATGGGAGCGATGCGAGAAAGTCGTAGTGTTCGGCAGGAACTGTTAGCTGATCACCGTCGGCGAGGTAGCTCTCAAGGGTCTCAATCCCGCCATTGTAGTACCAGAGCTCGGAATCGGCATTGACGGCGACGCCGCCATCAGGTTTGAGGGCGGCGAGCATCATCTCTTCATGATTCCCACGGAGTACCGAAACTGTCTCTGGAGCTTCTTTTTTGAGCGTGATTGCGCGCTCGACGACACCTCGCGAGTCTTCTCCACGATCGACGAGGTCGCCGATCAGGACCAGCCGATCCTCGCTGGGACGGTACTCGATCTCACTCAACAGTCGATCAAGCAGACGCAGCTTCCCGTGAATATCACCGATCACCAAAGTCCTCATAGCCGACTCATTATGTTGCAAAAGCTCTTGAAAAGAAAAACTAAAAAGCTATGATGTGGCCGCGCCAATGAAATCAACGTGGATATTAGTCTGACTGCGATGCCTACCGCCCTGACTCTCGCCAATATTCTGACGATCCTTCGACTGATTCTGATCCCGGTCTTCGTCACTGCACTTTTTTACCAGCGATTCAGTTTGGCGCTTGGTGTTTTTTTGCTTGCGGCCGTGACGGATGGATTGGATGGTCTGGTGGCTCGGAACTTCAATCAAAAGACCCAACTCGGCGCAATTCTCGATCCCATGGCTGACAAACTCCTGCTCATGACGGCCTTTGTCGTCCTCTCGATGCCGCATTTCACCCAGACTGATCCGATTCCGTTCTGGCTGACAATCGCCGCGATCAGTCGCGATGCATTTATCGTTCTTGGAGCTCTGGTGATCAACATCGCGACGGGTTTCTCGCACTTTCGCCCGTCGCTTCCGGGCAAGATCAATACCTGCGTCCAGATTCTGACGATCGTCATTTTCCTTGCCGCCAACGCTTTTGGCTGGCACGAGAACCTGTTGTCCGTGTGCTACTACGTGACCCTCGGAATGGCGGTTTTCTCAGGGCTGCACTATATTGTTCACGTCAATCGTCTGATGAGCGAGCATCCTCCAGGCGGCGAGTAAATGGGCCTCTCCTTGCCATGAGAGAATCTGAGCATCTGAAAAGCCTCGGCGAGCGAGTCTCGCGCATGGAGGAGCGTCTCGGTCCGGCGATCGCCTCGAACTCGCTGACGGCGCTCTCCTGGATGCGCTGGATTCCGGCGGTCGTGATTTTTCTCGTGGTTGCGTCGCTGATTTTCGCTGGCGCGCGAATTGTGCTGGTGCCGCTGCTGACCTCGGTCGCGCTCGGATATTTGCTTGCTCCCATCACGAGTTGGTTTGAACGACGGGGCTGGTCTCGCATGATAGCCGCGTTATTGACGATGACGAGCGTCGGTCTCTTCATCGTGCTGGCGCTGATCTTTCTTGTGCCGACCATCTGGAGCCAGTTGGTGACCTCTTATGAACACGGTCGGTCGATGCTTCTCGATCAGGCGCGTGTCGACGAGACTCTCAGACGAATCCACCTCGGCAGTCCCGCGCTCTCCGGATATCTCGATCAGATTGTGACGAGTATCCGGGATCCGGCGCGCCAGGCTCAGTTCCGTTCTCTGGTCATCGGGTGGATGCAGAGTGGTCTCTTTGGTCTGGTCAATCTGACGACCTCGATTCTTGACCTGCTGCTGATTCCCTTTTTTGTCTTCTATTTGTTGAGTGACCACCGTCAGGTGCAGTCAGGGATCGAGCGGCTGATACCACCACGCAACCGGGCAGTGGCGACCGAACTCATCGAGCAGTTGAGTGGTGTCCTCTCGACCTACGTTCGAAACCAGATGTTGATCAGTCTGGCGATGGGAGTCCTTTATGCAATTGGCTTTATGTCCTTGCAGGTGCCCATTGGGGCGACGGTCGGTTTGCTTGCGGGTCTGCTTAACTTTGTGCCGTATCTGGGGACACTGACCGGGCTGATTCTGTCGCTGGTGTTTGTCACGCTTGATGGTGCGGGTTTATGGCGAGTAGTCGGAGTCGTCGGGGTGTTTGGATTGGTGCAGGCCATTGAAGGGTACTATCTGACACCCAAACTTCTTGGTGCAAGCCTCAATTTGCATCCGATGCTGGTACTGCTTGGCCTCATGGTTGGCGGAAATCTCTTCGGTTTGCTGGGGATCATCCTGGCTGTTCCGCTGATCGCGGTCGCAAAAGTGATCTTTCAGTTCCTGGAACGCGTGTACGAGGAGTCAGACTTTTTCCGCCACTCGGGCTCCGAGCTGCTAACTGATGCAGGTGCGCCGTTTGAGCTGACGACGCCAGATCCTGGATCAGCTATCATATCTCCGGCCACTTCAGGTGAATCTCCCCGCCGAGAACCCCGCCTGGTGATCACTACCGGTGAACTCCGCTCCCGTCGCCCCCCTTTGACCCCACCCGACGACTGATAGATTCTGATACTAGCACTAACAAACATCTTGACAACAACACACTCAACCTCTATACTTTCGTTTGTTTTTGAGTAGGATTGGTGGGAGGGTTGGGGATGTTTGGGGGTATCGGGGATAAAGACAGCTTTAAGGGCTAAGAGGCTTTTGAGGGTTGTGGGGAATTGACTGAAGAAATTCCTGGGGCATTGACGAGCACATAGGACATCGTGGGTGCGCCAGATTGTGGAGGAAGAATGGGCAAGGTTATTGGAATTGACTTAGGAACGACCAATTCGGTTGTTGCGATCATGGAGGGTGGCGAGCCGGTAGTCATCACGAACTCTGAAGGTGGCCGGACGACGCCCTCGGTAGTCGGTTTTGCCAAGGATGGCAACCGGCTTGTCGGACAAGTGGCCAAGCGTCAGGCGGTGACTAATCCCGAGAACACGGTCTACTCGATCAAGCGTTTTATGGGACGGCGCTACAACGAGGTAAGCGGCGAGATCAAGCAAGTACCGTATCAAGTTGCGCAGGCTTCGAACGGCGATGTCCGAATCACGGCTGGAGGCAAGGATTGGTCGCCGCCGGAGATTTCGGCAATGATTCTGCAGAAGCTCAAGCAGGCGGCTGAGGACTATCTTGGCCAACCGGTGACGCAATCGGTGATTACCGTCCCTGCTTACTTTAATGACGCTCAGCGCCAGGCCACAAAAGATGCGGGTAAGGTCGCAGGTCTTGAGGTTCTACGGATCGTCAATGAACCGACCGCGGCGGCGCTCGCCTATGGGCTCGACAAAAAGAAAGACGAGACGATCGCCGTCTTTGACTTTGGCGGCGGGACATTTGACATCTCGATCCTCGAGGTTGGTGAGGGTGTCGTTGAAGTAAAGTCTACCAACGGCGACACGCACCTTGGCGGTGACGATATCGACGAGAGGTTGATCGAGTGGATTATTGACGAGTTCCGCAAGGATCAAGGCATCGATCTTTCAAAAGACAAGATGGCGCTGCAGCGACTCAAGGAAGCAGCGGAAAAAGGCAAGATCGAGCTCTCGTCAACAATGGAGACTGAAATCAATCTGCCCTTCATTACGGCGGATCAGGCGGGCCCGAAGCACCTGCAAATGAAATTGACGCGTGCCAAATTCGAAGCGCTCGTCGATGACCTTCTCTCGCGGACGCTCGAGCCCTGTCGCGGTGCGCTCAGGGACGCCGGTGTCCAGGCAAGTCAGATCGATGAAGTGGTGCTGGTTGGCGGTTCGACGCGAATCCCGAAGATTCAGCAGATGGTCAAGGAGTTCTTTGGCAGGGAACCACACAAAGGCGTCAACCCGGACGAGGTTGTCGCCATCGGTGCCGCCATCCAGGCTGGGGTGCTCTCGGGTGAGGTCAAGGATCTGTTGTTACTCGACGTGACACCGCTCAGTCTCGGGATCGAGACACTCGGTGGCGTCTTCACCAAGCTCATCGAGCGGAACACGACGATTCCAACTCGCAAATCGGAAATCTTCTCGACCGCGACTGACAGCCAAACCTCTGTCGAAGTCCATGTCCTGCAGGGCGAACGGCAGATCGCTGGGGACAATCGCACGCTTGGCAAATTCCATCTCGTTGGAATCCCGCCGGCACAACGCGGAGTTCCGCAAGTTGAGGTGACATTCGACATCGATGCCAACGGCATCGTCAACGTCTCGGCTCGCGATCTTGGTACGGGCCGTGAACAGAAGATCACGATTACTGCTTCATCGGGTCTTTCAAAGGATGAGATCGACCGCATGATGCGCGATGCTGAATCACACGCTGACGAAGACAAAGAAAAGCGTGATGCCATCGAGGCAAGGAACCGGCTCGACTCAATGATCTATCAGACCGAGAAGACGATCAACGATAACCGTGAGAAGATTCCGGTCGGAACGATCTCCGAGGTCGAGGCGGTCATCGTGACCGCGAGGAAGGCAGTCGAGACCAGCGACGTCGCAGAGATTAACTCTCAGTTCGAACTGTTGACTCGCACGTCACACAAGATCGCAGAAGCGCTCTATCAGCAATCCGCTGCTGGAGGCGGTGCGAGTGATGCCGCTGGCGCAGGCGCGCAGGGTTCCACCGGGGCAAACAAACCGGCCGGTGGAGATGATGTCATCGATGCCGAGTACATCGACGTCGACGAGAATAAGTGAGTCTTGCGGTCGACACGCATCCAAAGCAGCCGCCACAGGAACGGCCACCTCGAAGATCGTGTCGACCGAGTTCCATGCCCGCAGTGAGGACTCTCCCATGACCAGGATGCATCGTCTGTTAACTGACCTCGCTGCCATCGAAGAAGAACTGGCAGGGTTCGGACAGGACCTCAAACTCTACCCCGAACGAGGTCAGAGTGCCTGGTCACCGGCGGTGGACATTTACGAAACGGCAACCAGCTTTGTGCTTTCGGCGGAAGTGCCGGGTTTGCAAAGTTCAGAGATTGACATTCAGGTAGTCGACCGCAACCTTGTCCTCCGCGGTCAACGTCGTTGGGAGCGTGAAGCTAACGCCGAGCACTTCCATCGACTGGAGAGCTCGTATGGAAAGTTTGAGAGGACGTTCAGCCTGTCACAGAGTATCGATGTCGAGGAGATCACCGCAAAACTCGAAGACGGTGTCCTGCGCGTCGTTCTACCAAAGCGAAACTCAGTCGGAAAACAGATCGAGGTTCAATAGGGGTTAACGCCCAGATGGCGAATCCCTCGGAATGAGAAGCACCGTCGGGCCAGGCCGCCGTTTTTTGGAGTGCACTGCCGGGCACCGCCTTTGCCTCTTCTATCTATGGCGCAGCGAGAAGACTATTACAACGTACTTGGGGTAAAGCGGACCGCGACCGCCGACGAGATTCGCAAGGCGTACCGTCGTCTCGCGCGGAAGCACCATCCCGACGTTAACCCGGGCGACAAGAGTGCCGAGGACAAGTTCAAACGGATATCCGAAGCCAACGATGTGCTCTCAGACCCGAAGAAACGTGAGGTCTACGACAAGTTTGGCTCTTACAGTGAGTCAATGAAAGATGCTGCTACGCAGGGCACCGCCGGTGGTGGCTTTGACTTTGGTGGCTTTGACTGGGGCGCCTATTCCGGCGGAGGAGCTACCGGAGCGGGCGCCAATGCAGGCGGCAGTTTTCGCGATATGTTTGGCGACCTTTTTGGCGGCGGGCGCGCGACCACGCAGGGACGTCCAACCGCGCAGCGCGGCGCTGATATCGAAGTCCCGCTTGCGATCAGCTTTGAGGACGCAATCAACGGAATGACCAGCAACATCCGTGTCAAACACAATGAGGTCTGCGCCATCTGCAGTGGCAGCGGCGAGACCGGAGCGAATCAGGTCGCGTGCACGACGTGCCAGGGCACTGGAAAGGTTGGCGCCGGTGGCGGCTTTCTACGCTTCGACCAGGGGTGTCCTGACTGCGGCGGTACGGGCAGGCGCAAGCCGCCCTGTGCCATCTGTCACGGAACCGGCACGGTATCGAAGGCTGAAGTCGTCAAGGTGAGGATTCCGGCTGGAGTCGATACTGGATCGAGAGTGAGGTTGGCAGGGAAGGGACACGCCGGTGTGCGAGGCGGGCCGGCTGGTGATCTCTACATCCTCACCAATGTCGCGCCGCATCGCATCTTTACGCGCAAAGGCGACAATGTCTATTGCACCATCCCCGTGACGCTGCCAGAAGCGGCGCTGGGCGCGAAGATTGAGGTGCCAACGGTGAGCGGCAAGGCTCAATTGCGGATTCCACCAGGGACGCAGTCCGGTCAACGATTTCGCTTACGTGAGAAGGGCGCCCCAAGCCTGCGCAGCCAGGCACGCGGTGATCAGTACGTCGAAGTCAAAGTGGTTCTTCCAAAGATTATTGATGAGGACTCGAAGGAGCTCTTGCGCCAGTTTGCGAAACGCAATTCTGAGAATCCGAGAAGCGAGTTGGGTCTTGAATGAGCCAGCGCAAGATCAGGTAGCGAGCGACAATGAAGCGGAGAACAAAAGGATACACAATCAGCGCGGTGGCAGATCATTACGGCCTGCACCAGCAGACTCTCCGGCTCTACGAGCGAGAGGGTCTTCTCAAGCCCTCTCGAACCGAGGGGAACATTCGTCTCTACAGCGATGCAGATATGGCGAGGCTTGAGTTGATTCTCGGTTTGACACGCGACCTTGGGGTAAATCTTGCGGGTGTCGAGATCATTCTCAATATGCGCGAAAAGATGGAGCAGATGCAGAGTGAATTCAATCGCTTCTTCGAGCTCTTGCGGGATTACGCCGCGTTTGGATTCACGAAACCGGGTCCCGATGCGACCGAGGCTTTGGTGCCGGTCCGCCGCAGAGAGAGAACCGATCAGACCGGCAATGAACCGAAACGCCTCTGAAGCCAGTATCTAAGATCAGTCTCCCCTTCGAGGCGCCTGGGTTGTCCAGCTAGCCACCGTAGTTTTTCACAGCTCGCGCAATTGCGGGTCCTGCTTTGGCGAGATCCTCGGGCTTCATGACGGCATGAATCTCGACGCTCGCGTTGAAGGCCAGAAACCAGGGCTCCGCAATCGCCGGGATCTGCGAGGCATCCTGCATGTCGAGAATGATGAAGGCAGTGCGCTGCCCATGATCATCCGTAAAATAGGCAGCCTCCGGCTTCAGCTCCGCCAGTATTGATTGGATGGTCTCGCCCAGCTTGCCGCGAAGAGCAGCCGCATTCCCGGCTTCGACCGGAATATTCACTTTGACTAAGAAGCGCATAATTCTCCTCCTTAATAGTTCGTTCTTTTCTCGTCGCAAGGAAGCGACTAAGGTTGTTTCCTGTCTTTGAGCATTCCCGGGGAATTCCATTTGATAACGTGGTAGGTGGCAGGCGTCTGACCAACATTGCGGATGCTGTGCATCTGATTCGCTGCCTGAAATATGACCGATCCGGGTCCGACGCGTTTCAGTTGCCCGTCCACCAGAGACTCCACTGTGCCCTCCTTGATGATCAACAGCTCTTCATCCGGGTGTTGATGGGGTGGATGCGGCGTCTCCCGTGGATTGAGCGTCGTGACGTGGCACTCGAGCTCATCGAGGGTTGCTGTTGGCGCCTGAAAGAACTTTCGCGTCGACCCAACCTTGGTTTGTTTTACCTCGATCGTGTTCCAATCAAATATCGAAGAGCTCATGACTGATGGGCGAGATTGGGCAATCGCGACCGCGCCCAGTGTCAAACACGTGCTCAACAAAGCAACGAGGGCATCTCTTCTGCTGATCATTGTCGTCTCCTGTCTTGAAAGGGCGCGCTGCGGAGTCCCAGTACTCTGTTGTTACCTCGAACGCACTTGAATGGTCTGGTCGATCCACTCGACAGAGGAGCTGATTCGAGTGTAGACGTCGATCACACCATAACTGCCGGGCTTTCCATTCATCGACGCTGAGCTGACCCCGGCGACAAATAGACGGCCATCCGATTCAATCAGCGCGGGCCCGCCACTGTCCCCGGGCGCTCCAACGCCCTCGAACTCTGTCGCATTCGGCGGCTCATCAAATCTCATGAAAATTCGTCGCGGACCAGCGTCATGGACAACATTGGTCACCGCCCGTCTCTGGCCGTCGCTGCGCTGTAATCCGTTGCGCGGATCGCCGTAGTCACCGTAGCCTACGATGAACAGCATCTGGCCAAGTTCGTTCTTGCCGCGATAGAGCTCGATCGGTTTGATCAGCCTGACTGGTTCCGTCAATTCCACCAACGCGAGATCGACTTCTGGAGGCGTTCGTGGCTTGGCGATACCTTCCGGGTGCAGGACAATCCGTTTGACGGCGTACTTTGTCTCGCCAAATTGAATCTCGCTGCCTGGACGCATTGAGGCAGCGACATGAGCGGCCGTTACCACCCAGTTGGCCGCGATCAGCGTGCAGCCGCCGTCGGGAATGACCTTCCCAACAGCACTGAACCTCCGGCCGAGGCG
>JANNRD010000217.1:0-8362 GCA_031401095.1 Acidobacteriota bacterium | reverse complement strand
AAGCATCGTCCACGCAAAGTACTCGAGCATCCTCTCGATCGTTCCGCCAAACGAAAGCACAACAACAACCGCAAAAATGAGTCCGATCGTGATCGCTATCTGGGCAGTCCGATCCCCACTCTCAGGAAGGCGTCCAAGTTGAGCTGCCAGTAACGCCGCCGCCGCGGTTCCCGCAAGTGCCGGCCATCCCAATTGAAAAAACCCGATGATGGTATAGAAGCCGGCCCAGAATCTTGGTCCCGGTTTGAGCCGCATGATGCCGCCGTAGATCGGTTCACCGGTGTAGAGCGTGTAACGAATTGCCTCGAGGTTAAAAACGACCTGCAACAGGATTGCCGCCGTCACGATGAGAAAGATCGACGATGAGTATTTAACAGCCGCCGCCGGACCGACCAGCCATTCACCACCACCAATCGAGGTCGCGGCCATGACCGCACCAGGGCCGATGACGCGCATCATGTTCCGCAGGCCGAAGGTCGGCGGAGCTGTCAGATCCGAGACCTCCCAGGCCGGGAGCTCACCATGGTGAGGTGGCAGAAGGCCAGATGAAACAGATGAAGCATCGGCGGCCGGGGGATTCTGATTGGGCATCCCTCAAGATTCCTTTCGCGGGTTGTTGATTGCAGTACGCGCGTTGCGCCGCATCCCGGTCAGCTTTGCGCGCTTGACCGGGTTCTTGCGGAAACGCCTCGCGAATTCCTCTTCGTCAATATCCTTCAGTTCATCGAGGGAAGGTGAAATGAGACCGGGGCGCGGCTCAAACCGCGCCTCTTCCGTCTCCATCGAAAACCTCGACCAGGGGCAGACATCCTGACAGATATCACACCCAAACACCCAGTTTTCGAGATGCGACCGAATCGGTTCAGGCAGCTCAGGGTCGCGCAATTCGATCGTTCCATACGAAATGCAGCGTCGCGCATCAACCTGGTAAGGTGCGATGATCGCTGTCGTCGGACAGGCGTCAATGCAGGCCGTGCACGAACCGCAATGATCGGGCGAAATATGCCCATCGTATTCCAGTTCGATCGAAAGCAGCAGTTCGCCGAGAAAGACCCATGAACCAAATTCCTGGGTGATGAGATTGGTATGTTTGCCGATCCACCCCAAACCAGCTCGCTGCGCCCAGACCTTGTCCATCGCGGGCGAGCTATCGACACAGATCCTTCCCTCGACGCCCGGATCGCGCGCCTCGATCCAGGCAAGCAGCATCTTCAGCTTGTCGCGCAAGACATCATGATAGTCGTCACCCCACGCATAGCGCGAAATCTTCCCGATTTCCGGGTCGTTGCTGTGTTGTTCGGAGCGAAAGTAGTTAAGCGCGACCGCGATCACCGACCTCGCGGAGGGCATGAGCAAACGCGGGTCGATGCGTTTCTCAGGTTCGCGTGCCATGTAGTCCATGCGACCCTGAAATCCCCGAGCGAGCCACTCGCTCAGCCGCGCGCCCTCCTCTGTCAGGGCAGTCGCGGGGACGATCCCGACTTTGCTAAAGCCGAGCCCGATCGCTTGCTCTTTGATCTCATCAGCGCTTACCGGATTCATAAGTGATGCGCTCGAGAAAGAGCCCGGATGGCGGCGCCGTCAAGCGAGCAGGACTGACTTTCGATTTCGCCCGCGGGTTGGAGAGCAACATCGTCAGATCATCGACGGACGCCTTACCGCGACCCACTTCAACCAGCGAACCAACCACGCGTCGAACCATTTTCCAGAGGAAATGCGAAGCCGTGATCCGGAACAGAATGAGGTGCTCGTCCGTGGTGACGTCGACGGATCCGACGACGACCACCGTCGACTGGTCCCGATTCGCGTCGCGTTCACTAAAGGCTGCGAAGTCGTGCCGTCCCGCAAGCACGCCAGCCACTCTCGACATCGCTTTGACGTCAAGTTCGTCTCTCACCCACCAGACAAACCGCTTCGCGAATGCGCTGCGCCGCGTCGAGATCTGATAGAGATAGCTTCGCGCTGTCGCACTGTGCCGTGCATGGAACCGAGGGTCAGCCTCCTCGACGGCGAGGACGTTGATGTCCGCTGGCAGCCGATCGTTTATGCCATAGAGAATCTCGCCGGGATGTCGCTGTACCTTCGCGTCGCCGGGCCGGCGACGGACCTTTAGGTGAGCGACCTGTGCAAGGGCATGCACGCCCGCATCCGTTCTGCCGGAGCCACCGAGGTCAAGTTCGCAGCCAAAGAACTCCGAGGCGGCTCTCCTCAGCTCGCCTTGAACGGTGCGCGCATTGGCCTGTTCCTGCCAACCGCTATACCTCGTCCCTTCGTACTCAAGCGTCAGTTTCCAGGTCTGCATTTCTTTTAACACCACAGAAAGACTGGCGGAATCGACAGTCTCAAGATTCTTCCGCCCTTCGCGCCCCTTTGCGTCTTTGTATCTTTGCGATCTTTGCGATCTTTGCGACTCTAATCCAAGTTCGTCAGTTTGGTGCCCAGCTGGGGGTTAAGTCCGTTAGATTTGACCGGCTGGGTCCAAAGTCTGCACTACATTCGTAGTTAGAACCGTGTTGCTCGGGCAGACGCAGACGCAGCCCGTCGAGCAACTCCTTTTGCTCCGCTGTTGGACACGTTGTCCGCCGGAGCCGAATCTCGCGCCCGTCAGTGGTCGGCAGAACTGTCTCACCGCTGTGCAACGTTGCAAGCATCGCCATCGCTCTCGCGGGTGACAATTCCAGTCCTGCTCGAACTTCTTCATCTGAGCCCGTGGCGTCCCCACCAGATGGCAGCTCGGTGATGGGCGGCTACTTCTCTTTCCTGACAATAGAAATCTAGCATGACTTTGCGCACCCAGCAGGTGAAAAGGCGCCTATCCCACTGATATTCCCTCAAAAGCCCCTTCGACCCGTCATTGTCGGCCTTCTCAGCACTCCCCGCTGACCTTCTGCCCGGCCAATCCAAAGAATACTCCCGACAGGAATTCGCCCGTGATATCTATCTCCTCGATCAGAGCCGCGTTGCCAAGACAAGAAGTGGATTGGTCGTGAGCTTTCCAGCAAGTACAGGGACCAAGTGTGGTGCACCCCTGTAGTGAGACAGAAAGTTAAGACACAAGAGCACCGGGGTGAAAATAGTTATTGCCTTCAGTTGATCGCTTTCCCACAATTGCTCTCAGCTGCCGAAGCGTCACGCGGAGACGAAGAGTACGCTCGGAGGCGTCTTGAAGCGCTTGCAGACTTCTCCGTCTTGCAGGTGAATGAAGAAGTTGAAGCTTTGGCCCAAGAGTATTTTGCGGCGCTGAGTATACCGGGGAAGGCGAAGATTGACGCGTTTCACCTGGCGGTCGCCGCTTGGCACAAAATGGACTACGTGCTCTCGTGGAACTGCAAACATATTGCCAGCGGGCGCGTGCAGAAAATGTTACAAGATACAAACGCTCGTCTTGGAGTTTACACGCCGATTGTGTGTACCCCCGAAGAGTTGATGGAGGTGTGAAAGGTGTGGGAAGACCCGATAGTTGCCGAAGTGCGGCGGGCGCGGCTTGAGATCGAGCAGGAGTGCGAAGGAGATTTCGCGCTAATCTATGCCCGCGCGGTCGACGTGCAGAAGAAAGCAACCGCAAAGGTCGTTTCCCGCCATGGCACAGATGAGATAACGATGCACGAAACTGATCGGGAGATTACAGCGTACCGCAAGGAGAAAAGACTTTAATGCCGCTGACGAAGATCTACGTCTGTTGATCGCGCCTAAACTGGCGGTTGAATGGCAAGTACTGTTGCGGCCGGATGATGTGAGGATGGCCCGGATTGGTGCGGCGCACGCCATCGATTTCGTATGACCAATTTGTCGATAGAATTCCCAGCGCTAACTATAACTAAGCTGAATCTCCGAACGTCCGACCATCAAATGATCGCCAAGGCGCGTCTCTTCAGCTTCTCCTTCAGGTCCAGATAGCCCTGTTCGCCCGCAATCAATTCAGCGAGAGTTCGACGGACACCTCGGTGCCATCGGCCGGCCTGGAGCATTCGTTCGATCATCGGTGCGCCGGCAAACTGGCCGTGATAGAAGCGTCGTTGCAGCTCCGCCGCGCGCCGCAGCTCGCCACCGAACTCGGCTCTCCACATGCTGTCGTAATCGCCAACTCTCGTGGGAAGAACATTGGCAAGCAGTTCGGCGGACTTGATTGCGTAGTAGATGCCCTCACCGGTGATCGGATCAACAAAACCCGCTGCATCTCCAACAAGCGCCCACGCGCCCTCGGCACTCGCAACGCTCAATCGATCCCAGGTTGCCGGTTCGAGGGCGGGTATCATCGCGCCGAAGAAGGTGGCGCGGGGCGTTGAGTGATGAGTTGCAGCGCGAATCTCATTCGCGATAGCTGGATCCTCGGTCTCGATAAACTCGAGAAGCATCGACTTGAGGTTCGCTGGTGTCTTCTCGCGGAACTTGGACGCGATGCCATATGAGAGGTGATCCGGGCGCGGGAAGATCCAGATATAGCCGGTCAAGTCCGGCAGATATTTGACATCCGCCTGACCTGCCGGCCGGGCTCGATCGGGCTTGACCAGCCAGCCCAACGCGTAGGTCAAGTCCTCCAATCCGAAATGGACTCCAACGCGACGGCGGACGACGCTGCTGGCCCCATCAGCTCCAACCAGAAAATCGGCTGTGAACGAACCAGCCATCGTTTCGAGACGCCACTTGCCCTGGTCAAACTCTGTCTTCTCGACCCTCGCGCAATAAAGTTCGGCCCCCTCATCGGTCGCCCGCTTTCTCATCATTCGCCCGAGTTCTGTTCTTGAGTAAATAGCAAAGACATCGGTGGGCTCGACTCGAAGTTGACGGCCTTCGCCTGAGATAAGGCGGAGTTGCGAGACCATTTCCTTCGGGGATTCGTTATCGCGAAGAAAGTCGAATTCACGGAGCGCTTTGGAGGTGACTCCGCCGCCGCAGGGCTTCTCCCACGCTTGACGCGCATCGAAGAGCAGCACTTCGAATCCACGCTTGGCCAGAATCTGGGCCAGGTGCGCGCCGGCTGGACCCGCGCCGACAATTGCAATTCGCATCTTCTGTTATCTTCTCTTGATTTCCTCGCCGACTCGGTCTTCACAGTGCGGTGTCGCGCGGGATTATAGCACGATGATCGGGGGACATTGGATTCAAGGCGAAACGGGCTCTCAATTCTGGATTTTGGAGGGCACAACCACAGTCACAGAGACACAGAGAAAGCGCAGAGAAGAAGTGGGAAAGGTGGAGAGAGGTGTATTTATCCGCAATCCAGGTCGTCCTCTTTCAACCTTCCTCGCGCACCTTTGTCTTTTCGAGGGTGATCATTCATCATCAAGTCCCCTCGCGGTTTTCATCGGACAAGGAGAATCGATTATGGCGACTGACACTGGTCATGTGGCGTCGACGCCAGCAAAGGTGAAGAGTACTTTTCGCTCATTCATTCCGGATGAGACAAAGCTCCGCGAACTGACGCTCTTGCCACTGTTGCTCGGCACACTCCTCGGTATTGTCTTTGGTGCTTCATCGCTCTATCTCGTCCTGAAAACGGGTCTCACCGTGAGCGCGTCAATTCCGGTGGCGGTCATCTCGATCACGATCTTCCGTTTACTTTCCAAGTTTGGATTGCGCAACGCAACGATTCTCGAGAACAACATTGTTCAGACCGCGGGCTCAGCCGGGGAGTCGATTGCATTCGGGTTTGGCGCGACCATGCCTGCAATCATGATTCTCGGCTTCGATCTTGAGATCGTCAACGTCATGCTCGTCGGCGTTCTTGGTGGTCTCCTCGGTATTCTCATGATGATCCCGCTGCGGCGCGCTTTGATCGTGCAGCAACATGGTGTTCTCAAGTACCCGGAGGGAACCGCTTGCGCTGAGGTGCTCAAGGCAGGGGCTGACGATGATTCGTTGGCGGAGGCCGCAAAGGCAGGCACGGCCGAGATCACTGAGGTCAAGATCGGTGCAAAGACCATCTTTACCGGGTTCGGCATCGGGCTCGCCTACAAGTCGCTCATGTCCGCCTTCAGAGTTTGGAAGGAAGTGCCGGAACGCATCTTTGGTGCGCCATTCAAGGGCGGGTCTATTTCAGCGGAGATCTCACCCGAACTGCTCGGCGTTGGATTCATTATTGGCCCTTACATCGCCGGCCTGATGGTTGGAGGCGGCATTCTTGCTTATCTCGTCCTCATTCCCGCAATCAAATTCTTCGGAGACGGGCTCAGCGAAGCACTCGCCCCGGCAACTGTGCCAATCAGTCAGATGTCACCCGATGATGTGCGCAGCGCGTACGTGCTCTATATCGGCGCCGGCTCCGTTGCCGCCGCCGGCATCATCAGTATGGGTCGTTCGATGCCGACGATCTGGGCAGGTCTCAAGGGCGGCTTGAGCGACCTGCGCAGATCGAAGACCGCGAGTGTCAGTGTCGTTCCGCGCACCGACCGGGACATTTCGATGAAATGGGTGATTGGTGGCATCGTCGGCGTCGTCCTGCTGATCGTCGCGTTCCGTTCCCTCCAGATGAATCTCATCGGCGCGATCATTATCGTCCTTTTCGGTTTTCTGTTTGTGACCGTCTCCTCCCGCCTGACTGGTGAAGTCGGTTCATCATCGAATCCGATCTCGGGTATGACCGTCGCGACGCTGCTGATCACTTGTTTGATCTTTCTGATAGTTGGCTGGACAGCGCCGATTTATTACGTGACGGCGCTCTCGATAGGTGCGATCGTCTGCATTGCGGCATCAAACGGCGGAACAACGTCGCAGGACCTGAAGACGGGCTTTCTGATTGGAGCGACGCCACGCAATCAACAGATTGCGATCCTCTTTGGCTCTCTTGCGTCAGCCTTGCTCCTTGGGCCAATTCTGATTCAGCTCAATCAAACGGGAACCGTTTATGTGCCGGTCAGAGAGACCCCGGCCGTCGTCGAGTTACGTGCTGATGTTGCGCAGTTGACCAAACGGGAGCCGATTAAGGGTCCGCAGGCACGCGACGATGGCAACTCTTACCTCGTCTGGTATCACACGGACAACGCTGGAAACGCGCAGAAGTATCTCGTCAACGATCAGGGAGTGCCCGTCTACCACATCGATCCCGGAATCAATGGCACAGTTGAGAAGCGTCCTGACGGAAGCACTGTGCCCAAGTTCGATGCCCCAAAAGCGACGCTCATGTCGTATATCATCAAGGGCATCCTGGATCGCAAGCTCCCCTGGGGGCTGGTTCTGCTTGGCGTCATGATCACCTTCATGCTCGAAGCCTCCGGAGTTCCCTCGCTGGCCTTCGCGGTCGGCGTCTATCTACCCCTTTCGACCTCACTCCCGATCTTTATTGGCGGCGCTATTCGCTGGTTGGTTGATCTCTGGTTGAAGAAGAAACTGGCTCATCGGAGTCTCACGCCAGAACAGTTCAATGCTGAAACCGACAAGAGCCCGGGCGTGCTTATGGCATCGGGTTATATTGCGGGCGGCGCAATCGCTGGAATCGTGATTGCCTTTCTCGCGGGTGTGACCGTCGAAACCAATCGTCGGATCGAGGAATGGGCATCGACACAGAATCCGTTCTTTAGCGGCGAGTATGCGAGCCTGCTGTCGGTGATTCCGTTCCTGATCCTCTGTCTGATCCTTTATCTGACCGGGCGCGAGATGATTCTCAGGCACAGGAAAGCTGGCTGACCATCGGCTCCATCGATCAGCTAGTTATCTCTCGCCCACCGGCAACACCAGCGCAGACGGATGCTGCCTCCCAGCATAGACGATGTTCTTCGCGACTAGTCCTTTGCCCTTTTTATACATCGGCCCACCGTCATTGAGGTTCAAAGCGAATCTTGGATAGTTTGATGAAGAAATGATGACGCGCACACGATGACCTTTGAGAAATGTCAGAGCCGTGTTCGTCAGTTCAACCGTTGCGGGATAGATCTCTCCCGGTTTCATGAACTCTTCTTTGCTGGTCGTATTGCGGAACCGCATCCGCCTGATGCCCTCCGTCACCAGCATCGAGCGGCCATCAGGGTAGACATCGGTCAGAATCGCCGTAAAATCGGTGTCTGTGCGGTCAGATGAAACAAACAGATTGAGCTTCACCTTTCCGTTGACGGCGACATCCTTCTCAAGCACTGGCGTGCTGAATACCAGCACGTCGTTGCGGCTCTCGACCTTCTCGCGCTGGTCCATCGGCCCCGGCATGAGGGACACATCAAGAATGTGCCCGCCGACTGTCGGCGCAGGAGTGGATGGATCGTAGCTGAATGACTCCTCGCTGCGGGCGCCCTTTGGTGGGCTGACTGAAAGCGAGCGATCAGACTGCAGGAAGTACCTGCGCTCGCGGCTGTCCTTCGGCGGCCAGGTCTCGGTCGAGCGCCATTCGTTTGCTCCCATCTGGAAGTAGCTGATCCGCGGTTCCTGTTTGTCG
>JANNRD010000216.1:0-10442 GCA_031401095.1 Acidobacteriota bacterium | reverse complement strand
ACGTCGATCTCGCCGTCCTGCCGGCGGAAGAGTGGTTCAAAGAGGTGCCGATTCACACGGCTCTCGCGATAAACATCAGACCACGTTCTCATGCCCCCCGCGGTGCGCTCATCAAACATCAACTTGAGGGCGCGATCCAGTGAGTGCGCAGCATCGTATTGCTGTCTATCCCAGGCATAATCAGCGACGGTCGCCAGCGGCAGCATCGTGGCATGAGCCTGGCTCATCGAACTGGCAACCAAACCAACCGCCTCCCCGTTGCTATCGGAAGGGCTTGCAATCTTCGGACCCAGAAACGGGCGCCAATCCATGCCTTCATTTGCGGGGAAACTGTCAAGGAGAATCACTCGACGTCGGCTGAATTCACGCCAGAGGCGCGTCTTCGCGCCAGCCATCTGTGGCGCATCCTGTTCGATCACCGGCCAGACAACCGCGATCTCCGGCACAAGCGCCGCATCAAGTTCGCGCAGATAAACATCTTTGTTCTCGCCGCTGGCAAAGGCACCCGGAATTAGTGAGAGGTCGAGGCCCTCGCCATCCTTCAGCAACTGCCCAAAGATCCGATTGACTAGATGAGCTTGCGCAGCCGCGACTGATTTGAAGCGTTGACGATCCTCCGATTTCTGGAGCGTCTCCGGACTGTCGTCAAAGGCAAGCAGGAAGTGGCGAACACCGACGCGCCGCAGAGTGTTGATCTTTGCCGTTAGCTGCCGAGAATCGTCCTCGCTGGCGTAGCTGATCGAACGCCCGACTCTGAGACCACAGACAAGACTAACAAAGTTCTCCTCACCCGCGACAACCAACTCCTTGAACCGATCGAGTTCTCTCTCGGAAAACGGCTCGCGCCATTTGTCGACGACAAGCGACTCGCCCTTCGGGGCGAAGTAGTATCGATTCATCTTCACCCTGCCCAGAAAGCGGATGACATCGAGCCTGTCGCGATGCGACCACGGAATCCCGTCGGCCCCTTCCATGACCCCTCTCTCCGCCAGAGCTGGCTTCTCCGTCAGCACAAAGTCCTCGCCGAGACGTCCATCGATTCCAAGTTGCTCCAATCGGCTCAAAGCGTTGAAAGCGCCAGCGGCAGACGAACTCAAGATCTCGATGCGTCGTGTGACTTTTGATCGACGACGGCTCTGGATAGAGTACGCCTCTGGCGCGATATCACGCCGACTGAGATTGATCTGAACCGAGACCTGCTCAACATCGGTCTTGAATCGCGGCCAACTAACAATCTCAAAGCGACGAACGAGCCGGCTATCAAGCGGTCCTCGATCAAATAGCTCCCAGGAGGCCCGGCTGCTCCCTTCCGGGGGGACGATGCCCATCAACGGCAACAGAACGCCCGCGCGCAGCTCAACTTCATCGGCTGTGCCCCAGCCAAACCGAAGTACCATCCGCTGGACCGCACGCAATTCAAAAACTGCCCGCTCGCCGGTAGCAAGGAGGATCGAGTGTGTGTTGAGAAAAAACTGCTCGCGGAACACTTCTTCGACAATACGAGATGTCTCCTCGCGCGCGAAGGTCTCTGCCCTTTCCCTCGCTGGCCCGAGCCGTCGCGGATCCGCCTTCAACTGATCACGAAGAAAGGCCTCAAGTTTCGGCCGGATGACGCTCTCATAGAGGGTTTCGGTGACCACTCGAGTGAGCATTAGTTCCACCTGCGCGCGCTCGGCGCGTTGGAGTCGGTCAACGTCGTCGCGCAGGAACTTCATGGTGATCAGGCGCGAGGTGGCCTGCGCGAGAACACTGGCGCAGGCCGCCTCACCGGGCACAGCGCCCGAATACGCGATCATCTGGTCGAACATCTTGCGTCGGCGGATCTCGGTGACCATCGCAAGACGACTGTCGAGGCTCTCGACAAGGTCAACCAAGGCAACGCGAAAACCCTTCGCGACAGCTGTTGCAGCCGTTTCCAGCAGCGCGGCTCGTCCTTCATCCTCCGTCTCGGGCGCGTTGACTAGGAAGACAACGTCCGAATGCGAAGCGGCATCTGGCGTTCCCGGGAGCGCACGGCCATCCATCGCGCTGATCTGCGAGAGCAGCAGCGGGGCGAGCCCCGCGGCCTGCGGCGACCTCGAAGTCCCAATCCACACCTTGGGCGCAATCCCGAAGCGATGATTCAGCAACCGCGCGACCAGCAACTGCGGTGCGGCATCCATCCCGCTGGTGATCGTCACCCTACCCGAAAGACCGCGCTTCGCGATCTGGTCCGGGAGACTCGAACGCTCCACGGACTCACCTTCACTCGCAGACATATCACCGCGGCAGAAGAGGAGGAAATCGAGTTTCCCCGTAGCCACCATCTCGATAGCGAGAGAGGCTGTTTGTTGAGTCTCACTGACCAACCCATAGATCGGGAGGCCCTGGCGGCGAGCGCGCATCGAATCGATGACGCCGAGGCGACGCCGCAGCGTTAGCTCATCGACAGCGGCACCCCGAGATCCGCCGCGGCCGAGCATTTCGAGTGAAACAATGACACCTTCGACATCGGTATACTCCGCACTCTGCGCCCATTCGACCAACCGGTCCGGATTACCCGCGTGAGCTACATCGCCAAGCAGTTCGATCGGCGGAAGAACAACATCGTGATCGGCGAGCCGCGCGATGAGACGAGGTGTCTGTATTGAAACGGGTCGACTGTCAGGGGGGATGAGCAGGAACTTGCCGGCCAGATAGTCCCGGCGAAGTGGTCTCAGGCGGGGGCGCTGCTGGGCGCAAACATCTGTCCAACCAGCTATCTGACTGACAAGCAGCGCGCAGACGAGACGCACGAAGAAAAATGAATGCCCAGATCGAAGTTTCACACAACCGCCGGCCAAGTTTATTCAGCCAAGTTTATTCCGAAAGAACCGCGATGGCGTGTGGCAGGAGACGGCCCACCGCAGCCAGATTCTCGCGTGCGCCGCGCACACTACCCGGCAGGTTGATGATCAATGTTTGACCGCGGGCACCGCACACAGCACGCGACAAAGCGGCCAGCGGAGTGATTTTGATGCTTTCTGCGCGCATCATTTCCGCCAAGCCCGGCGCCTCTCGGTCAATCACATCGCGCGTCGCTTCCGGCGTCACATCGCGTAATGCCAGACCGGTGCCACCCGTCGTCACAATCAGATTTGCGAGGGCGAGATCCGCAAAGTGGCGCAGGCGCGCAGCTATCAGCTCGCGTTCGTCCGGAATGATCTCAGTCGCGACGATCTCGGCCTTGAGTGCAATCAGCCCGGCAACCACTTCGGGTCCGGAGAGGTCCTCGCGCTCGCCACGAGCGCCGGAGTCACTGATCGTCAGGACGACCGCTTTTATCTGGCTGGTCATGCGCAGAGTTTATCGCCTCGGGCCAGTCGTTTCAAACTCGTCGCCGTTGGGGCCCTCCAACCAACTCAAGCAAGTCAAACTGCGACCATCGATTTGGCAAGCACACGCTGATAGAGATCAATGTACTGGGGAATGACGCGCTCGGTGTTGTATCGCTCGATGGCCCAGGCACGGCCGCGCGCACCCATGTGCCGCCGCTTCTTGTCATCTTGCAGCAAGTCGACCGCCCGCTCAGCCATTGTCTTGATGTCGCCGACTTCGACGAGGTAGCCGGTCTCGCCCTCGAGAACGACGTCGCCAAGCCCGCCGACTCGCGTGGCGATGACCGGAACTTCACACGCAAGCGCCTCAAGCGCCGCCAATCCGAAGGACTCGGTTTCACTTGGTACGAGCAGGATATCCGCGACTGAGAGGAAATCGGCAATATTCGGCACCTGACCAATAAAGAGCACGTCGTCAGCCAGACCGTAGTCGGCCGCCAGCCGCTCTGCCCCCTCTCGAGAGGGACCGTCGCCGCACATGACCAGTCGCGCGCGAAGACTTTTCCGCACTTGAGCAAATGCGTGAATACAGTCCTCGATTCGCTTAACGGGTCGAAAATTGGAGACATGCATGAGAATCGACTCGTCAGGCTGCGCGAGAGTCGCTCGCAGGTCTTCGTTTGGGCGTCGCCAGTATTGCGATGAGTTGATGAAGTTGGGTATGACCTCGACCTGATCCTGCCCGAAGATGCGGCAGGTCTCCTCGGCGAGGTAGGTCGAGACCGCAGTGACTGCATCAGACTGTGCGATCGAGAAGCGAGTGATCGGCATGAAGCTCTTGCGCGCTCCGACCAGAGTGATGTCTGTCCCGTGCAGTGTCGTGACGAATGGAAGATAGCGCTTCACTCGAAGCATCTCGCGCGCCAGATATGCCGCTGTCGCGTGGGGAATGGCGTAATGCATATGCATGAGATCGAGTTGTTCCATCTCAGCGACCTCGATGATCTTGGAGGCAAGCGCGAGGTCGTACGGCGGGAACTCAAAAAGTGGGTAGTCGAACATCTCGACCTCATGGAAGCTGATTCGCTCGCCGAGCTCGCAGAGCCGCGTCGGCAGTGCATAACTGATGAAGTGAACCGAGTGGCCACGCTCCGCCAGTTCACGGCCCAGCTCTGAACCGACAATTCCACTCCCACCGTATGTTGGAAAACAGGTAATGCCGATGTTCATGAATCGAGGTCGACGCTCCTCCGCCGACTAAGAGTACATATTCATCCGCGCTGAAAGCAGGGAAACCGGGTCGGCAACATTCAACGCCTCTCTGACGAGAAACGCCTCACCATGCTCGACACCGATCAACGCACCGAAGTACCGATCACGGGCCTCTATCTCGGCAAGAAACTGCCTCGTACTGACCCTCGACTGCGGTTCAGTGCTTTGCGGATCATGAAACTGAGAAAGATGAGAGCGAATTGCCTCCCATTTGCGCGCCGCCTGGGCGCTGGTGTCGACGATAAAGCTCGGCGGTGTCGTCCGCGGAAAGAGCCAATACGCAATCGAGTTGGGGCGGAACCGCTGGTCGCCGCTCTCAGGATCGTACTTCACCAGACCGGCAACGTGCGCGGCCTCCCGAACCAGAGTTGAAGTGTGGGCGTGATCCGGATGAGGATCCTCCCAATGCTGAGTCAGGATGATCCGCGGTCTGAAATGACGAAGAGCCCTGACGAGCAGCGTTCTCGACTCTTCGTTGGCCCAGATGTGGGCGTCGGCGAGGCCGAGGTTTTCGCGTACTGCGCATCCCAACAACTCACCTGCGCGACGCGATTCCTCTCTCCGAATCTCAGGTGTCCCGCGCGTTCCGGCCTCACCCCGAGTGAGATCGAGAATCCCGGTTCGATAGCCCATCTCGCCAAGCTTGACAAGCGTCCCACCGACCGAGAGCTCGACGTCATCGGGATGGGCAGCAATCGCAAGTACGTCCAGCGCCGATACCTCAGACATAGCCTTATTACTAGACCGCATTGGCCGAGGCAGGTCAAGGGCACCCCAGTCGCAGTCGCCAGCCCGCTGGGAGGATTCCGGGATCGCAGGCGACTACTTGAGTGCAATCGGGTCTCTTCCTCGTGCGCGGTGGTGGCAAAAGGTGACAATTTGACTTATCCTTCCCTTCTTTCCGTATTTCGCAGAACAAGCATTAATCGGAGGGGCTATTACTGTGCAATCGACGAGCGGCAAACCTAAGTCGGCTTCCAACAAACAGCGTGACGCGGAGCAATCTTCCACGGCCGACGACCGGCTTGCGGGCAGCTGGTTACTCCGAGCGACCGTCCTCGTTGGCGGGGCGTCGGTCATGGTAGTTGAGATTCTGGGCTCGCGCGTCCTCGCCCCGACATTCGGCACGACACTGCATGTCTGGAGCGCGCTGATCACCGTGACGCTCGCGGCGCTTGCGATTGGATATGCGTGGGGAGGCCGAATTGCGGACCGCCGACCGGGGATGGCTGCCCTCATGCTGGTCATGGGCCTCGCGGCGGGCACACTGCTGATCGCAGATCTCGCAACAAAACCCGTCTTGCGGACCGCTTATGGGGCTGGAATGGTGGGCGGCACTTTCATCGCGGCGACGGTGCTCTTTCTGCCAACTCTTCTCCTCTTGGGCATGATTTCCCCGATGGCGGTTCGAGCGGCTGCCGACAAACAACATCTCGGCCAGAGCGTCGGTAACCTGTATGCGCTCTCGACCGTCGGATCGGTGGTCGGCAGCCTTCTCGTCTCTCTCTTTCTCATCCCCTACCTTAGTGTCCACGTCGCAGTCGCCGCCACGGCGTGCGCCCTGGCTCTGGTACCGCTCTGCTACCTGGTGACGCGTCAGAAGCTGCAGAGCGCGGCTCTGCTCATCGTCGCGGCGGTTATCGGAATTGTCTCGACTACGGTGGCAGGCGAACAGGCTGATCAGGAGGTCTGGTACAAGAATGAGGCCTATCCGGTGACGGCCCGCGTCCCATCGTCATACGGTGATCTGGTGGTCAGCGACCATCAAGGTTCACGGTACCTGTTCCTCAATGGGGTTCAGCAGGGCTCGCTGCGTGGAAGTGTCTCCGGGGCGCTCTATGCGTTTGGGCTGCAGCGGCTGACTACGGCCCGCGGGATGCCAAAATCCGTGCTCATCTGGGGACTTGGAGCGGGGGTCTTCGCTCGATCTCTCGCGGAAGCGGGAGTCCAGGTGACTGTCATCGAGATCGATCCGATGTCAGAGCAAGTGGCTCGGCAATACTTCGGTCTTCCAGTATCTGTCAAGGTAATCATCGGCGATGCAAGGACCGAGACTTCGAAGTTGAAGGATAAGTATGACGTCATCGTCCTCGACGCCTTCAGCGGTGATACTCCCCCATTTCACCTGCTGACGAGGGAGGCATTTGTTGACCTCAAGGAACGGCTTGCTCCAGACGGTCTCGTCGTCGCCAACATCGTGGGATCGGCGGCCGGACCGGGTTCGCGGGTCGTCTCTTCAGTCCTGCTGACCATGGAGCAGATCTTTGGCAAGACGCAGGCATTCGCGCCAAACCGCAAACTGTTCGGCGGCGATAGCGAGACCTACGTCTCAACCATGTTTCTGGTTGCCGGTCCTGTCACGGAGATGAGTGCTGGTCCGTTTGGCTTTCCATTCCCGGACAACATGCGACAGTACATCGAGGCTGTGTTGAACTCCCGCGTGACGCTCAGCGGTGCCGGAGCGGTCGTTCTGACCGATGCATACGCTCCACTCGAAGCGTGGTCTGATACGGCCGTCGAGGCAATGCGATACTGAGGTGACCCGCTCTCCTGGGGAGCACCGAGCCCGCGCTCGGCATGAGTTGGTGACGAGCCGAGCTGGGGCTCGACGTTCCCAGGCTAGAACCTGAGCTTGAGCCCGAACTGCATGACGCGGGGTCCTCCGACCGTGTCTGTGATCTTGGTGAAGTCGGTCCCGACCTCGCCGATGACGCTATTCGGCAAAGCGAAGTTGACGTTGTTTAGTACGTTGAATACCTCCCAACGAAACTCGATTCCGACGCGCTCGGTGATTCGCGTAGTCTTCGCAAGCCCGATATCCAGCCGCTTTTGACTCGCGCCGCGAAGCACATTGCGACCGAGGCTGCCAAACCCCCGGTTGCTCGGATAGCCGCCAGCCAGACTAAGTGGCGAACATAGAGCTGATGGGTTGAAGTACGCCTCTGTCTTATCCGAACCACGCTGCCTCAACGCCTCGATTGTTCCGCACAAACTTGGCCGTCCAAACGCGAGCCGGTAGAGCCCGGCAGAACCGAGGCGAAGGCTGCTATATTGCGCAGCTGTCCCGGCTGTCGTTTCAGCGGAAAAGATCGAGAAGGGCGCTCCCGACTGCATCTGGAAGAAACCCGAGAGTTGCCAACCACTCAGCAGGGGCGAAGTTGACCCGAAAGTGGGTAGTTCATAGACGTAGCTGGCACTGAATCGGTGGGTTCGGTCGAAGTCTGAGGTCGCGTAGTTGGCACGCGTGTCGAAGCTGTTGCCTTGCGAGGTGAACCCAACATTCGGAAGGTCAGGCTTACCACCACCCGCGGTGCTCCCCGGATCGGCCGAGCTGTTGTCCATCGCCTTTGAGTATGTGTACGCAAGGTTGAATTGCAGACCACGCGAGAAGCGTTTGCTCAGAGTGAGCTGCCCGGAGTGATAATTGGAGTAGGCGGAGTTGCCAAGCAGGATCGCTTCCGGCACATCAAAGCCGAGGTAGGGCGAACGACCTTCAAATGTGATCACCGAACCTCCGGCATTCGCCAGGTTGTAATCGACCAGACCGCTGAGGGTCGCATTGGGGAACCCGAAGGCTTTGCCAACGCCGCGCGCACGCGCCGTCGCTCCGGGATTGAGTGCGCCGTTCGGGCTGCCAGCCGCGACGTAGGCCTGATTGAAGCGCTCGAACATGAAGTCGGGGACACCCGGGTCGTTGAGATCATATCCCTGCGCGAAGGAGACTGCCTGCAAGAGCTTCGTTCCCCTGGTGCCAACGTAGCGGGCTTCCACCAGAAAGTCTCTCGAGATCTCGTACTGCACACCGAGGTTCCACTGCTGCACATAGGGAGTCTTCAGGTTGCGGTCGATCGCCCGAAACTCAAAGGTCTCAGCGATATTGCCAAGGATCGGTCTCCCTGTCTGCGGGTCGATCGGATTTGATGTGCCATCGGCGCCCTTCGTGACGAGCGTCCGATCGCGAAGCTGATATGTACCATTGGCGCCAGCAGTACGGACAATGCGATTGGGCAGATACAAATTGAATGGAAAGGTCGGGTCCTGCTGCGACCAGGCCGCCGTCAACGGCACATTGCTGGCCGGGAAGGTCACTTCTTCCTCCCGGAGAAACGGGTAGTTGCTAAAGATCGTGTTGATAAACGCCGCGGAGGGACGATCAAAGAAGAAGCCATAGCCACCTCGCACGACGAGCTTGTTATTGCGAAGCGGGTTGTAAGCAAATCCAAAGCGCGGCGCGAAATTATTCAGATCCTGCCCGTTGAGCGTATGCCTGGTATTGGCTTTGGCGGTAGCGGCAACAGCTTGGTCGATTGCGACAAAGCCTGTTGGGTCAACTTTGCTCGGCACGATGAAGCCACTCAGCGGGTTGTCGAAATTCTTGACGAGTGCTGGATCGAAGTTACCGATGTAGCCGTTCTTCTCTTCGGGCCAACCAAACCACTCCCAGCGCAAACCAAGATTGAGCGAGAGGTGCGGGGTAACCTTGAAATCATCGGCCAGATACGTGCTTGCATCACGGAACCGAAACCGCTTCTCAGTGATGCCGAATTGAGTGTCACCCTCGGTCGCAACACCGCGAAGGAACTGCGTGAAGTTGTCGTACTTCTCGAACTCGGTGGCCTGCTCCTCAGGCAGCGCGCTGTCAAATGCATTCCGCTTGAACTCAGCACCAAACCGCAGGGTGTGACGATTGAGTACGTATGTCAGATTGTCGGCGAAACTGTACGTTTTCTGTTCCCGACGATTGAAAGTGTCGTTTGGACCCCCAAAGGAGAAGCGCTCAAGAATTGTGCCTGGCCGCCCAACGTAGTGCCCCAGCCGTAATGTACCTGGCCCCTGGTCGTAGAAGGTCGCCGGATTGGGAATGCCGACCGATTCGTTTGTAATGGCAAGAAACGGGTCGTCAAGCACTCGCGTGTTGTTAAGAAAAAACAGTCCGAAACGCGCCTCGTTGATGAGCCGCTCACTGAAGATGTGCACGTCCGAAAGAGCGAATGTCCGGTTGCGATCGTTCCGTTTGAGCGTCACCGGCGAGACAAGACTTCCCGGATCAGGGAATGGGTCGAAGCCGGGAAAGTTCGAGAAAAAGAACGTTCCAGTCAACGTGTTCCTGCTATTGACCCGACCGTCCATTCTCGCCGTGAACTGATCCTGTCTGAAGTCAGCGGGAAAGACATTTCGCTGTCGAATGTATGGATTGCCCCCGGCGTTGCCCGTCACCGAACCATCCGAGCCGATCACCTGCCCGCCGCTTCGTGGCGCCGGAATGAAGAAGTCTCCCGTCGCGGGATTCTTGATATTGAGGAGCCTGACGGCAACATCGGAGATGGCATTCGCATTAGGGATCGACGCTGTCAGGCCTGGGTTGAGTTGGCTAAAGGCTGCAAAGAGGTTCTCCTTCGTGCGCGCGCCACTGATCAGTTGCAGAGCACGGGGCGTGACGGAGATGCTGCTCGCTGTCGGCACAAAGGCAGTGCTGGCTTGCGTCCGTTGGTACCCCCCAAAGAAAAAGAGCCTCTCTTTGATAACCGGGCCGCCGATGGTGAACCCGCCCTCGTTGCGACGCGCCCGCGGACGATCAACCCCATCCTTGTTGAAGAAGAAATCGTTGGCGTTGAACTTCTCGTTCTGGAGATAGTAGTAGGCCGAACCGCTGAGCTTGTTGCCGCCGGTCTTGGTGATCAATTGAAAGTTGCCCCCACCCGATCTTCCGGTCGAAGCATCGTAGAGGCTGGTTTGCAGCTTGACCTCCGAGAGTGTCTGCGGTGCGGGGGCGATGTTGTTTGCAAGCGAGCCTTCATTCGAGGTGATGTTCGTCGCGTCAATACCGTTGAACGAAAGGCTGGTGCTGGTCGTCCGCGTCCCATTGACCGATGG
>JANNRD010000215.1:0-3320 GCA_031401095.1 Acidobacteriota bacterium | reverse complement strand
CGCGACGGTGGCGCCAACTGGAAGAACGTAACTCCGCCAGGGTTGGCAGAGTGTTTAATCAATGCTATTGAAGTATCCCCGCACGACAAAGCAACTGTTTATATCGCGACCACCCGATATAAGTTCAACGACCACACTCCGGGTTTATACAAGACTACAGACTATGGAAAGACGTGGACAAAGATTGACAATGGCATACCTGCCAATGCATTTACCCGGGTTGTGCGCGAGGATGAGGTGCGAAAAGACCTTTTATTTGCGGGTACTGAACTCGGTCTGTTCTTGTCCTGGAATGGTGGCAGGGATTGGTCGCCATTTCAATTGAACTTGCCCGTTACGCCATTAACTGATCTCCGGATACACAAGGGAAATCTGATCGCATCGACGTCGGGAAGATCATTTTGGATTCTGGATGATCTGAGTGTCATTCGCCAGTACAAAAAGGACGCGGCTCTTTTTGCCATCTACCGGCCCGACAATGCTCACCTCGTCAATGGATCCAGCGAACTGGATCAGATGGATCAGTCGGAGGAGGAGTTTACCGGCGCGAACAAATTCAGGGGCGTAAATCCCTCAACCGGAGTGGTGGTTTACTACCAGCTGCCCGAGTTGAACAAAACAGACGACATTGCGATGGAGATCAAAGACGCGGCCGGAACTCTTGTTCGCAGGTTTTCTTCAAAGGCTGACGAGAAGTACACGAAATACGAGGGCGCTCCGAAGGCTGAACCGCTTTTGCCTAAAGTCAAAGGCTTGAGCAGGTTTGTATGGGATATGCGTTGTGCAACCATGCCGGGCGTGCCTAACGTTTATTTCGAGACCAGCTACGCAGGACATAAAGCACCGCCGGGAAAATACAGCATAGCCTTGAAAATGGGTGAACAGACGGTCTCGACCGAAACTGAGATACTTACCAATCCTCGCTACCCTACAAACGCGCCAACATACATGGAATATCACCAGACCATGTTGGGTATGGAGACGGAATTAACGTCGATGCACCGCATGATAGACCGCCTCTATGAAAAACAGAAACAGTTGGAATCGTTGCTCAGTTCATTACCTGCCGGCGATAAATTCACGACCATCAAAAAAGAGGGCGATGCGCTGTTAACAAGAATGAAGACGTGGGATGAGAGTATGGTGCAGCGCAAATCAAAAGCCTACGACGATGTTGAGAACTTTCCGAATAAGTTCACCGCGAATTACCTGTTTTTGATCAACCAGACAGAGAGTGATATTCCGAGAGTGAACCAGCCGTCGCTGGATCGGCTGAAGCAACTGAGTATGCAATGGTCCGCGTTGAAAGCGAGGGCCAGTGAAATTCTCGACAAGGATGTTCCGTCGCTTAATAAACGACTTTGGGAAGTCGGACTAGGAGCTATTTGGAAGGATTAGGGTGGTTTGGGTGTTCGTTATCGTAGGTGCCGTTGGCATTGGGCGAGACCGGCATGCCGGATCGGGGCAGAAATGGTGGTTCAATCGTGCGGCGCAGTGGTGTAGAATCAGGGAATCATGACTGACTTTGCCAAGACGCTCAATGTCCCGTTCACCATGACCGAGTACGGCACGATTCGCATTGCCGATTCGCGCGTCAGTCTGGATTCGGTGGTACACCAATTCAAACTCGGCTCAACAGCGGAGGAGATTGCGCATAGTTTTCCGTCACTCAAGCTGGCGGATATTTATTCGGTGATCGCGTATTACCTCAATCAACGCGACGAGGCCGAAGGATACCTTCAGCGGCAGGAAGCGGAGGCCGAAGCCTTGCGGAAGCAGCTCGAATCCGATCCCGAGCGCCAGGCGGCGATAGCCGAACTGCGCGAGCGCATCGAGACGCGCTGGGCAGCGCTGCAGGAACGAAAAGTCCCCACTCTCTGAGACTAGCCCCGGCTGATGTGGGGCTGACGTGACGATCCCGCGACCATGCTACGTCTCTTCATCGATCAGGATTTTGATCAAGATATCTTACGCGGGCTGATACGGCGTGTTTTCGATGTCGATGCCGTCACGGCGCATCAAGTCGAGTTGAGCGACGCAACAGACCAGGAGATTCTCATCTGGGCAGCCAAGGACCAGCGTATCGTCCTCACGCATGATCGGCGGACGATGCCGCAGCACGCAGCGAACCTACTGAGTGCGGGTCAAGCGATCGCCGGTGTCATCGTCGTTCCCAGGCAGCTGCGCATCAGACTGGCGATCGACGAACTTGAATTGATTGTCACCTGTAGCGAGGAATACGAATGGGCCAATGCCGTGTGTCAGCTCCCGCTCTGAATTCGTTCGCGATGTAGATTGATTGTCTTTAAGAGGCCGAGCTAATCGCGTTTTAGGCGAGCCAAGCCAAACTAGCTATAGCTAGCGAGGCTGTGCCTCAGACGGACAAGTTGTATCCGTGAATTGGAAAGTAGATAGCTCCGGCTGATCTGAGTGCGATAAAATCGCGCTCTTTTATGGACCGCGATGCGGTCAGGTGGTCTTGTTTCAGACGTGTCAGCCGGAGCCACTATGAACTTATCACGGAAGGTTTCTGAAATCATCCGCGAACCGCGTGACGCTCGAAGTTGAGAGCATCGACCGCATGTACTTGAATGTCTATCAACCGCAACTGCAGCTGGATCTCGGCGTGGTGGGCTTCTTCCGCTACCATCGCGGTCAACTGTTTGCTTCCTCGAGCTTGATGGGGGCCATGACCAGGACGTTGGTCGCCAACCTCGAGTCCTTCGCCAAGGCGCAGGAAATTCCCGTGATCACCTTTCAGAAAGGGCAGCGCAAGGACTATATCGCCGCCGGCTACCGGGCCAAATTCAGCAAAGGCCGAAGCGGTCGTCTTCATCGGCAAGACCCAGGAGAAAGCGTCGGTCTTTCGCACCGGAAAGCGGTATCACCAAGAGAGCGGCAAGAGTTATCCCTTGATCGTGCGTTCAACCACCATGGTCAATCACTATTACATCCATGCAGAGGATCGAGACTTCGGCCCTTTCTTCATCAAGTTCTGTTCTTACTTTCCTTACAACGCCAAGCTCTGCCTCAATGGACACGAGTATGCAAAGCAACAGTTGAGGCAAAAAGGTTTGCAGTCCGGCATGTTGTGGCTTCCCTCTTTCTTGCATAACACTAGAACCCTGCCGGCCTTTCCGGCACCACGCCGAACTCCCGTTCGAGCGCGAGTCCCACCTGACCGACCAATCCGTCATCGAAGAGGCGGCCGAGAATTGTGATCCCGTGCGGCACGCGACGGGGTGGATTGAACTTCGGCAGCGGGTTCGCCGGGTCCGGCGCCCAGTCACTTCGTGCTTCCGACACTTCCACAAACCCGG
>JANNRD010000214.1:0-2186 GCA_031401095.1 Acidobacteriota bacterium | reverse complement strand
CGCGGCCTGGTACCCGGCTCCGTCGCGGCCGGCGGGGGCCGGGCGCTGGCGAAGGGCGGTTTCGGCCTCGACGGTATTGCAGAAGGGCTTGATCGCGGCGAACCACCCTGCGGCGTCCCCCGGGGGCAGTTCTGCCGTCTGGGGTGGATGGCCGGCGGCAGGGCCCTCGGGGACGGAGGGCATCGGCTGGCGGCTCTCGGAGACGGCATAGGCACAGAGTGCGATGTAGGCAACGCCAGCCAAATAGACCGATCGGAGCACTGGTGACCTCCCAAAGGGACGGATCGAAGGATCGCAAAGAACGTTCCTCCGGGAGATGCCGGGCAGGGAATCAGGCATAACCCCAGTACCTTTCCGTTTGTTCCGTGCTTTTCCGTCTGTTCCGTTGTTTCTCTTCTTCTCTTCTACACCAGCTTATGCTTCCTGATCGGAAGGTCCCGGATCCGCTTCCCTGTCGCCGCAAACAGCGCATTGCAAATCGCCGGCGCCATCGGCGGCACACCCGGTTCACCGACCCCTGCGGGCGGTTCGTCGCTCTGCACCAGATGCACGTAGGTCATCGTCGGTGCTTCATTCATCCTGGCGACCGGGTAATCGTGAAAGTTCGACTGCTGGACCACCCCTCCCGTCGCGGTGATCTCACTCATCAAAGCAAGGCTGGTACCAAAGACTGCCGCGCCTTCAAACTGCGACTTGACGCGATCAGGACTGATGATCTTGCCGGCGTCCACCGCAATATCCACCCGTGGAATGCGAATCTTGCCCTTGTCATCGACTTCGATCTCGACGACTGCCGCGACATAGCTCAGAAAACTCCGGTGAGCCGCAATCCCGAGTGCTCGTCCCTTCACTGGCTTCTTCTTGGCCCAACCCGACTTTTCTGCAGCGAGGTTGATGACATTGCGCAACCTGCCGGTATCGAGCGGGAACTTCACAGCCAGCGGGTTCCGGCCCGCTGCCTCTATCCTTCGCGGCTGACCAAGCACATCCAGCAGATACTCGACCGAATCGCGCTTCGCCATCTGCGCCAACTCATCGACAAACGAGTGGATTGCAAATGCGTGTTGGATGTTCGCCACCGAACGCAACCATCCGATACGAAGATGGCTTTGCGCCGGCCCGTTCTCGGCGCGAAGATTCGCGATATCAAACGGAATGTCGACCCAGCCCATTCCCAACTCACCGGCACTCGCCGTGTTCGCTGCCGCGCTGAAGGTAGACATCAACGTCGGAAATGCGCAACGCTGCAGCCACGCGGTCGGCCGGCCCTTCGCATCGACCGCTGCCTTCATATACATGGCTGCGACCGTGTGATAGTAGTCGAAGCGGATGTCGTCTTCACGACTCCACGTCACCTTGACAGGCTTTCCAAGTTCCTTTGAGAGCAAGGCCGCTTCAGCGACATAGTCCGGTTTGGATTTGCGACCAAACCCGCCACCCAGCAGCGTCACGTGGCAATCGACGTTCTTCTTGTCGATACCGAGCGCAGCCGCGACCGTGTCTTGAACTGCCTGCGGATTCTGCGTCGCCGCCCAGATGACTGCCTTGCCGTCTTTGAACTCGGCGACGGCAGCTGGTGGTTCCATGGGCGCGTGCGCGAGGTGAGGAACGTAGTACTCCGCCTCGTGAGTCTTGCCACCCTTTGCGAACTCGGCATCGACATCACCGACGTTGCGAGCGACCTTCTGCGGTGTGCGCACGGTCGCGAGGAGCGACTCCTTGAACTTTACCGAGTCGTACGCCGCGTTCGGACTCGACTCCCACTCGACCTTCAGCTTCTCGCGGCCCTTCTTTGCTGCCCAGGTGCTGTTGGCGATGACCGCCACGCCACCCAAAGCCTTAAATCCATGCGGTGGGGTTACGGGCGGCAGGACGATTGTCTGCTGCACGCCTCTGACCTTCTTGGTCTCCTGATCATCGAAGCTCTTCATCTTGCCGCCGAGGACCGGTGAGCGCTCGATCGAGGCGAAGACCATGCCCGGCATGGTTGCATCGATACCAAACGTCCCCTTGCCTGCGCAGAGATCGTCGCGATCGATGGTCGGCATGTCCTTCCCGATGTATCGGTATTCGGACGATGGTTTGAACTTGAGGTCGGTTTTCTTCGGCACCGTCTGTCCCGACGCCGCCTGAACAAGTTCACCGAAGCCGAGTTTTCGCCCGCTTGGCGTATGGACTATCTGATG
>JANNRD010000213.1:0-3777 GCA_031401095.1 Acidobacteriota bacterium | reverse complement strand
GTTCCTCCACTTTCTGTACATGTCCCGCATCAAAACCACCTGGCGAGGCCATTGAGGTAGTTATCGTCCTGTTAATTCTGTTCTTGATCCTCTGTGCATCGTCGAGCGCTTTCAGGCATCTCTCCTCCTTAAGCGAAAGCTGCTCAGGATCATACCCTCCACCGTCGTCCCCACCAGATTCTGGATTCGATTCTTCGGGTTGGAATACTCCACCGAAGTCGCGCGGCCCTAGAACCATGGGCCGTGGGTTGTCGCCGCCCCTTATGGTTACTGAGAAGTCTCCGGTGATCGTAGGCACCTCCTCGAGGCCCGAGGGGTCAACAAAACCAATTGGATTGTTGTGAACGTACCCATAGCGGTTCAGAGTCTGTGGTCGAGTAGGATCGACGCTAGCCAACCCCAGTCTGTCCGGTTGCATAAAACGCGCCCGATTGTGACTATACATCCTCGCCTTTGCGTACTCAAGATTCGTCGCCGAATCCCACTCGTGACCCGTGAACTTGTGACTGTCGAGATTCGTTGAGACATCCGACCATTCCAGCAACCGCTGCCCGTGCGGATCGTACTCAGCGCGATACGCCACCGTCCCATTGGTCCGCGTCAGCTTCTTCATGCTCCCCAGATGGTCTGCGTGCACCCAGTAGAACCCTCGGTCCGATCCGCGCATCGCAACCTGCTGGCGGCCCGCATAGACGTAGGCCCGCACAGCTGAATCGCCGGTCATTGCCTCAAACGCCACCTCTCCCAGCACTGTAGACCAGACAAAGTGAAGTGGGGTTCCACCATTGGAGACCTTCCTCACCCGCCGCCCGTCTCCATCGTACCCGTAAATGTTCTGACCTCCCGTGCCGACCTCTTTCAACCGGCTCGCGGCGTCATAGCTGTATGTGGTGCTCCCTTCCTGCGTCAGATTCCCCGCTGCGTCGTAGGTCACGCCAGTCGTCCCGTCGACATTGAGGATGCGGTTGCTGGCTGGCGCGCCACTCCCATTGGTTGCATAGTTGAGGGTATACGTTGGCGCCTCGCCCCCGCTTCCGGAAACCTGTTTCAGATTTCCCCAGTTGTCATAGCCGTACCCCCTTGAGTACGCTCCCGCCGACGCCGTTGAAAGTCGATCGTAGTCATCATAACCGTAATCCACCGTGTAGGCTGTATCCACATTGTCAACGATCCGTCTGATCTTCCCGTCGTTCCTCCAGAGGTTGAGTTCCGAGTCATAAACCCCGCGCCCATAGACGTAGTTCATGATCGGATCGGTGCCGTCCGTCTTGTCGACGATCATGCTGTTTAACTGCTGCCGCGAACTATTAAATCCAAGTCGAAGCCGCCTGCCATTGCCATAGTTCAACTGCCTTATTGGACCAAACGCTCGGTAGGCCGTCGAGTTCATGACATTGGTGGTCGTGTTCGGATCGTTGCCCGTCCAGTCGGTCCCGATTCCGCTCAATGCGCCCGCCGAGTTGTACTTGTAGTTGACCACCTTGTTGAACTCCGTCTGCGCGGGTGGTGGCGTCGGTGTCGGCTCCGGACTTGGAGTCGGCGTCGGGGTGGGGTCCGGCGTTCCCGTGAAGTTGGCCGTCTTGTTCGAGTTCAGATTGAAGAACGTCTGCATCGTCGGCGCAAACGAGTAACCGGTCTTCGTCGCGCTCAGATAGTATGTCCCTCCACTCGGCACGCTGAAGAACCAATACCACCCCGATGAGTCCGAGGCGTGACCCGCGCCGCGGTTCGCTTCAGGCGCGAGCCTCGGTTGAGGAGGGATCCGCCAGGAGACTCCTCCCACAAGCCCGGGGAAAAAGTCGAGATCGACTTGTAGCGAGTAGTCTGGGAGATGTCGGACGCGACGCGAATCAACTGACACTGCCAACCTCAACGATACCTGATTTCATCTCGGGTCCAAATAAGACAGGAGCAACGAGTCGCTGGCCGCGTTAAGTGGCAGGGTTCCCGATGCCGGTTGCGTCCGGATGGCCTCTGACCTTCGGATGAGGAGGGCCGAAGTCGTCCCGCAATATGACCTCCTCTCTCCAGAAAGGAAACCACCTGATCGGTCTATAGCCGTAAACCTCTTCCACCTTTCCCGGATACCTACCGCTGCGAAAGTAGTCGGCGTCCCAGGGATAGAGGTGAACTAGCGGGCGCAGGCTATTCATCGGTAGGGTGAAGTTCGCAAACACCGCTCGATCGCGATTCGTGAACAACTTAATGTGCACGGACTTCTTGTCATGATGCACCTGCGAGTACCAAAGTAGTACGTGCCTCACGTTCGGACCCGAGTAGTACTCTGGTGAAACTACAATCATTGCTTCTCTAAAACCAACCTCTTCCTCGTTCTCCCACACAACTTCGAATGGGAATACAGGTTTCGAGACCCGTTCTACTGCGCTCACGGATAGCGTTCTGGGGCTTAGAAGAACGGACACGCCAGCCGTGATGACAGCGAGGACAACCAGCGAGATCGACCACTTGATAAGGCGCCGCCACCCCATTGCTTTCCTTGGATGGAGTCGAGGTGATTTGGTTGGTGACGAGATCATAGGTTTACTGCCAAAAAACCGCATTGGTTGGTCGCGCCCTGCTTCTCTAGGCCAGATACTCACTGTGCGCTCATGAGCATGAGCACCTTTCCCTTCCCGAGGTATGGCTCGGACTGCTAAAAGCAATCTTTCTAGAGCCTCGGTTTTGATGCGCCAGATGTACGCAAGCTCAGCCTAATACGCTGGGTGTCTTGAGCATCTTAGCGCTCCTTTTCTGCGCAAGCCCTAATCACTGTTTTGGACATCCTTTCGAGATCCAGGCACTTATCGCTGCGGATTCCCCGCCGAGGTAGACATCTCTTGACAAGAGGAGCCCGCCCTCAGCCTTCCACTTTTGGTAAAGCGCGTTGTCACTCATGTTGTTGAGGATGTGCATATACTCATGCACCAGAGCCACATCTTGAAACTTCTTCAAGTCTGTGAACCCCCAGTTCTCACTCGCATTGCGTAGCCAAAAGGCCGTTCCCGGCCCGTCAAAGAAACCCGGTCCCAACATTATAGTCTTATCGGGCTCAGGCCCTCGAATATGCAGGACCATTGCTCCTCCCGTTGAGTTCCGACCTCTCCTCTGATCCCAGAACTGCTGGTAGGTCCTATTCTGAGGATCATTCGGGATGGCCTGACTTCCCTGAGACCGCATATCGATAAATGTCAGATCTTTAAACCTGCCGTTCCGAATCTCCCCAATTCTCGCGGCAATTGTCTCCTTCCCACCAAAGAATTCGACGCATCCGGCGGATAGGCCTTCGAGTGCAGCGATCAGGTCGTCCTTGCCTATCGTTGGCACTCCTCTCAAGCCACCACCAGATTCCGGATTGGGCTCTTCAGGGACGAAGACCCCGTCAAGAGGGGGCTTCGCGCTCACGCCGTCAAGTGTGTCATTGATGTCCACACCGTCGCATATGATCGTTACGCCGCACACGGGAGCCGGCATCGCAAAAGTACCGCCTGGATCGATCAGATTCACCGGGTCATTGTTCACGTAGCTGTCGAGATTGAGGGTCTGGGGCCTTCGTGAATCGGTACTCCTGACACCAACCGGGTCAGGTCGCATGAACCTCCCGCGGTTATGACTGAGCATCCTCGCCTTCGCGTACTCCAGATTCGTCGCCGAATCCCATTCGTGACCCGTGAACTTGTGACTGTCGAGATTCGTTGAGACATCCGACCATTCCAGCAACCGCTGCCCGTGCGGATCGTACTCAGCGCGATACGCCACCGTCCCATTGGTCCGCGTCAG
>JANNRD010000212.1:0-5281 GCA_031401095.1 Acidobacteriota bacterium | reverse complement strand
CCGGCTTCCCGTCGCCCCGCTTTTCGATTGCGGATCCCAATCCAAGCTGGAATACTCGCAACAGGAGAAACAGCAGATATGACGAGCCAGCCTCTCCTCGAAGTGATTGCCTGTTCGGTCATTGATGCGGTCGCCGCGGCGCGTGGAGGTGCGGGTCGTCTCGAGGTCATCAGTCATTTTGAAGTCGGAGGCCTGACACCCGATATCAGGATCGTCGAGGAGATTCTGCGGGCGGTGCGCATCCCGATCCGTGTCATGTTGCGCGAGAGTCCAAACTTCCTTGCTGAGAGCGGCACGGAGCGGTTGCACCTTCTTGAAATGGCGCGTCGGCTTGGTCAACTTCCAGTCGAAGGCTTCGTTCTAGGCTTTCTTCGTGACGGCGAAGTCAACGAAGACTCCCTCGCGGAATTGCTTGGCTGCGCGCCGCATCTGCACGTGACCTTTCATCGCGCATTCGAAGAGGTGAGGTCCGTCACGCGCGCGATGGCAGCCCTCAAACGCCACACCCAGGTTGACAGAATCCTGACCAGCGGAGGAGCAGGGGAGTGGACCGTCAAAGCTGAAAAGCTGGCCGGAATCGAACGGCTCTCGAAGCCGCAGATTGAGCTGCTTTGTGGCGGGGGTCTCGACGAGAAGGGGATTGGAATCGTCCGCGCGGCAACCCGGATTAAAGAGTTTCACGTCGGCCGTTTGGCCAGAACGCCAGCGGAGATTGACGGCGCGGTCGATGCAGAAAAGGTGCACGCCCTGGCAGGTCTTATCGGCGCTCTAAATCCAGATGAAAGTCGCAAGTAGTGGTTGCCGACCGACCCGGCTTCCTGATCGTCAGTTCATCTCGGAGCAGCATCCCCCCTCGGATCTTTCGATCACTTGACGGGCGTCAGCCAATCACCAGGTGCCTCTTTCTCGCCTGACGTAATCGCGAAGAACTCCGTCTGCAACTGCGCGGTGATTGCGCCGCGGCCACCGCTGCCGACCTTGATTCGATCGACGCTGCGGATCGGTGTGATCTCTGCCGCCGTCCCGGTAAAGAATATCTCGTCGGCAACGTAAAGCGACGCCCGGGGGATGACCGTTTCCTTGACCTCATAGCCGAGGCCCTTTGCGATCTGCATGACCGAGTCTCGTGTGATGCCCGCGAGGATTGCGGAACTGAGTGGTGGGGTGAAAATCTGCCCGGCTCTGATCATGAACAGGTTCTCGCCGCTTCCCTCGCTGACGTTGCCCTGCGTGTCGAGCGCGATGCCTTCGGTGTAACCGTTCGTTATCGCCTCCATCTTGATCAACTGCGAGTTCATGTAATTTGCCGCGGACTTGGCCGTCGCAGGCAGCGTGTTTGCCTGCATCCGCGCCCAGCTCGCAGTACAGACATCGACGCCGTGATCGATTCCTTCCTGGCCGAGATACTTACCCCAGACCCAGCTCGCGATATAGACCTCAATCGGGTTGGGCAGCGGATTGACACCGAAGCTGCCGTAACCGCGGAAAACGATTGGACGCAGGTAGCACTCCGAGAATTCGTTGACGCGGACGACTTCCAGGCAGGCATCAACCAGCTGATCGACACTAAACGCAGGGTCCATGCGGTAGACGTGACACGAATCGTGGAGCCGTTGAATATGCTCGCGGAGACGAAAGACTGCGGGGCCCTGTCGGGTTGAGTAGCAGCGGATCCCTTCAAAGAGGGCCGAGGCATAGTGGATGACGTGCGACATGACGTGAATCTGGGCATCATTCCAGGCAATCAGCTCTCCGTTGTGCCAGATCTTGCCCGCGGTTTGAGTGGACATAGAAACTCGACTCCCCTTCCCGTGCTCCTCAGAACTGCTCCCATTAATATCAACAAAATCAAAGCAATGAACCGCCATCATACTGACTCGTCTTTTGAGGTGTCAAGGAAGCCGATTTGACAAAGTTTTGACCGGCCTTCTAGAATGACGATCCGTTAGTTGCTGACATCCTAAGAGATAGACCAGATATGCCGATCAATCTCGAACTCTTGGAAATGCTCGTCTGTCCGGCGTGCCATGCTCGATTGGAGTTGAAAACCGATGGCAGCGGGCTGAAGTGTCTGAGTTGTCATCGTCTCTACCCGATCCGCGACGAGATTCCAGTCATGATGATCGACGAGGCGACGATTGAGGATGCCGACCGCGACTGACTCGACCGGCTGTTTTCACTCTGCATGCCCAAGCCGCTTTTCCAGGAGCTTCCCGAGAATTCGCGCGTACTTTTTATCCGTCTGCGAAACCTTGGTGAGGCCGTTCTCGATACCGCAAATCTCCGCGCACTGAAGCACTTTCGCCCTGATCTCGAATTGACGACAGTCGTCGAGGAGGTCTTTGCTGGTGTCTATCTCGCCGACCCCGACATCAAGGTATTATCGCTCCATCGAACCGCACGTCACCGGCGCAGTTCGCTCCGGGCGCGTTTTGAAATAGTCAGAGAGATTCGAAAGGGTGGGTTTGACGCCATCGTCAACCTTCACGGTGGGCCAGCCAGCGCGCAGATCGTCGCGGCGAGTGGAATCCGACAACGAGCCGGCGCGCAACACTTTCGCTTTGGCTACATCTACAACTGGCAGATCCCGCCCGCTGAGGAGATCCTTCAACGCAAGAATCTCCATACGGTTGAATCGCAATTTGCCTCTTTCCATTGGCTGGGCTTACCGGGCGACGAGCCGTCGCCGACAAAGCTCTTTGTCGATTCAGCCGAGCGTCACCGCGCAGAGGCCAAACTCAGAGACGCTGGTCTCGATCCGCTGGCTCCCTATGTTGTCATGGGGCCAACCAATGAGTTCTATACAAAGCGATGGATGCCGGAGCGGTACGCCGCGATAGGAGAAGAGCTCGCCCGAGCGGGTTACCAGGTGATCATGACCGGCGCCCCGACCGATGAACAACGGGCGCAACTCGAGGCTGTGCGCGTGCTCAGTCGCAGACCGCCGACGGCGATCAGCACCCTGGGCATTGGTGAGCTTGTGGCTGTCATTGCAGGAGCAGCGCTGTTTGTTGGGAACGACAGTGGCCCGGCCCATATCGCCGCGGCGCTAAAGGTGCCGCTCGTTGTCCTCTTTGGTCCGGCCAGTTCGGTACGCTGGCGGCCGTGGCGCGCGCAGGCCGAGGTCGTCCAGAACTATTTCCCGTGCAATCCATGCTCAATGTACACTTGCGAGGCCTTCGATGAGCCGGAGTGCATGAAGTCGATCAGGGTTGATCAAGTCATGTCGGCCGTTGAGAGGGTCTTGAGGGGCAATGGTTGAGCCCGGTGTTTGATATGGATACGAATCGTTTGCGGCAGATCACGGAACGCTTCAAAGGGCGGCGTCTGGTCGTGCTGGGTGATCTCATGCTCGATGAGTTTATCTGGGGCGAGGTGAGGCGCATCTCGCCGGAGGCGCCGGTGCCCGTGGTCGAGGTTCGACGTCAGTCCTGCCATCTTGGTGGGGCGGGCAATGTCGTTTCGAACCTGCTCGAGTTGGGGGCGACCGCCGCCGTCGTTGGAGTAGTTGGCGATGATGAGGCCGGTGAACGGATTCGTTTGCGGTGCGCCGAGGCTGGCGCCGACACCTCAGGTATCCTCACGGACCCGTCGCGCCCGACAACGGTCAAGACACGCATTCTCGCCCACAGTCAGCAGGTGGTTCGTTTTGATCGCGAGGATCGAAAGGATCTCTCAGCCGATCGGGCAACGGTCATCCGCGCCCTGGCAGAAGCTGCGATCGACTCGGCCGAGGCCGTGATCATCTCCGACTACGAGAAGGGAACACTCACCGGTCTGGTGCTCAAAGCCGTCATTGAGCGAGCTCAGCAACAGGGGAAGTTTGTCCTCGTCGATCCGAAAATACGCAACTGGCCGCATTACAGAGGAGTCGATGTCCTGACTCCGAACCAGAGCGAGGCAGAGGTTGCCACCGGAATCGAGATTGTGGATGAGGCCTCGCTGAAACTGGCAGCGATCGGCATTCGCGATTCGCTTGATTGTCGCAATGTCCTGATCACGCGTGGCGAACGTGGAATGAGCCTGCTCGATGGGGAGGGACGCTTGACGCAGATCCCGACAATGGCAAGAGAAGTCTTTGATGTCACAGGTGCGGGAGACACGGTCATCGCGACACTGGCATTGGCACTTGCTGCGGGTGCGAACATCGAAGAAGCGTCGATTATCGCCAATCACGCCGCCGGTGTTGTTGTCGGTAAAGTCGGCACCGCGACCGTCTCCTTATCCGAACTGGTTAGCGCGATGACCGGTTGAAGTGAAGGAAGAAACAACGGAAGAAACGGAAATTCACGGAAAACACAACAACAATTTCCGTGTTTTCCGTGCATTTCCGTTTCTTCCGTTGTTTCTTCTTTCACTCAATACTTCGCCGTTTGATCAATCGCAGCGACGAGGTCGTCGATCTGGGGCAGGATTGCGTCCTCGACCTCGGGAGCATAAGCGACAAAGCAATCCAGTGCCGCGACGCGTTTGACCGGGGCGTCGAGGTAATCGAATAGCTGCTCGGCGATGCGAGCGGCAATCTCGGCGCCGTATCCCCACGAGATTGGATCTTCGTACGCGACGATGACGCGATTGGTCTTGCGCACGCTCTCCTCGATCGTCTTCCAATCGACCGGATTCAGGCTTCGCAGGTCGACCACTTCAACCTCAATTCCACGTTCCGCCGCGCGCTTGGCTGCTTGCAACGAACGATGCACGAGCGCGCCATACGTGATGATCGTCATGGCGCTGCCGCGGCGCACCACCTTCGCCTTGGCAAAGGGGATCATAAAATTGCGACCGGGATAGATACCCTTATTATAGGTCTGGCGATAGAGGTGCTTGTGCTCCAGAAAGAGCACCGGATCGTCACAGCGAATCGCCGTTCGCAGGAGGCCGTTGGCATCGACTGCATTCGAGGGCATGACAACCCGCCAGCCTGGGATATGCGTGAACAGCGAAACCCCGGACTGACTGTGGTAAATCGATCCCCCCTTGAGGTACCCGCCGACTGGAACCCGGACCACCATCGGGCATTTCCAGCCGTTGAACGAACGCCACCGCAGAAGGGGCACCTCGTTGTGCATCTGCATATAAGCCGGCCAGATGTAGTCAAAGAACTGAATCTCAGCAAGCGGCTTCAACCCTCGTGTCGACATCCCCATCGCCCGTCCAATGACGTTGGCTTCTGCGAGGGGAGTGTTGAATACCCGGGCGCTGCCGAAACGCCTTTGCAGGTTGGCGGTAACCTTAAAGACACCGCCCTTACCCTTCACGCGCTCGAGGTTCTCAGCGCGGC
>JANNRD010000211.1:0-13395 GCA_031401095.1 Acidobacteriota bacterium | reverse complement strand
AGACGCCGCTGTTGCCTCGGCCCTGACTTGACCCCTGGACTACCGGTGGCGTTGCCCATTCAATGTGAAGCTGCATGTCGCCGAATTCCGGCGTTGAGACAATGTCGCCTGTTTTGCCAACAACCTCAATGTACCCATCCTTGACCAGCCATTTTGCCGGGCCTCCATTGAGGCTCTTCCACTGCGAGAGGTCTCGGCCATTGAAAAGGACAATTGCATCAGCGGGGGCGCCGCCGACAGGACCGGCATCGACCATCTTCGGCTCGACAGTCGGAGCTTTTATCTGAGCGAAGCTCTGAGAGCCAAGCACAGTCGTCAAGAGCGCGCCTGCCATGAGGACCATCGTCACCACCGACCGAGTGTCTTTGATTCGCGAGTGCATCATTTCCTCCTCTACCGAATTCAACCGACTGCGTCGTAGATCTGAATCTTTGACCAATACTCATGACAGTCGGTCCTGAAAGCGTCGTGAACGGGATCGACCTGGTATGCATCGTGACCGGCTTCGTCATCAAAGGCGAGGACCAGCGCGCACGTGTACGACTTGTCGATGATCGGTCGATCCGCTGTCACCGCGGGTGTCCCGACCCAACCGTGTCGCACACTCTTAATCGTCAACAAGCGACGGACGCTCGCCCAGAATTTCTCTCGATCCTCGATCGCGATATCTGGCTTGAGCCAGAAGTAGACTGAATGAACAAGCATCGATCCTCCATCTCAAGTTCGGGCGGCGACCATTTTCGGCTTCCCCGGGAAAGTTGTCAGTTTCCCGCAACCTTGCCGTCTTTGAGGAAGCTCTCAAGCCAGCGATCGCCTCTCGCTGCCTGTTCTGGAGTCGTGTTGTGGCCAGTCTCGAGAGCCAGCAATAAGCTCTTCGGGCCGGGAATGACGTTGTACGCCGAGTACATTGACGTTGGCGGACAAGTTTCATCGTTGTAACCCCACGAGTACAGCCCTGGAACCTTGACCCGTCGGGCAAAATTGACGACATCGTAGTACTTCGATGTCGCGATCTTATCAGGTGAGCGGTGTGAGCCTTCGCCGGACGAGCGGAACATATGAGGCCATCCACCTGCACGATTCTGGAGATATCCGGTGACGTCGGAGAGTGCCGGATAGTAAGCAGCCAGCCCCTTTACTCTCGGATCGAGAGCGGCAGTGACAATCGAAAGCGCGCCACCCTGGCTGCCGCCTGTGACCGCTAGATCGCGTCCATTCCACTTTGGCAGGCTTGTCAGAAAATCATTCGCACGGACACAGCCAAGATAGACGCGCCGGTAGTAGTAGCGCGTCTTGTCATCCAGACCAAAGGTCGGGTAATTGGCGAGAGCTCCTCTGCTGAGGGAATCATAAACCGCTGCGTCCAGTATCACCGGGAGACCGTGGATGCCTATCTGAAAAGTGATGATGCCCTTCTGTGCGAGGTTGAGCATGCCGCGATAAGCGCGGACACCCGCACCTGGCACGCTGAGCACGGCGGGATACTTGCCATCGCCCTTTGGCAGACAAAGAATTCCGTAGAGGCGGCTCGGCGCCCCTGTCATTCCAATGTTCTGCGGGCCAACGTTCTGCAGGCTGACATGATATGTCTCAACCGTCGGAGTGCTGTAGTCGGGGAGAAAGGTCAGTTGCGCATCGAGGGGTAGCTTTGCCAGATCTTGCTTACCAGCAGCCCAGAAGGCTTCGAAGTCGGCAGGGTCGTCCGTAGTCGGTCGGATCGCTTCCGGTTTGAAGCCTGCGGTGCCCAAGCCACGGTAGGTCCTGCCGTCCACTTCAACGGTCGCGATGCAGCGAAGAAAACCTGGTTCCTTCATCGTCCCTCCGCTGACAACAAGTCCGCTTGCGCCAAGCACCTCTGTCTTGCTGATCGACGATGGCATCATCTCGGGCCCGACCTGATACGTGACTTGCGCCCCCGAAACCACGTGGCCGTCGCGGACAACCGTGATCTGGAAACTGACTGGCTGGCCGGGTTCGTATGTCCAGTCTCCGCGATCCGGCGCGACTCGGACGCTGACGGCACCAGTGCGTTGCTGTCCGAAAGCCAACGCTGTCGCAACGAGCATGAAACACGACAGCCATCGGATCGGAACTCTCATTTTGATGATCACTGCTTAGAGCCTCCTCATATCGTGGGGAAAGGCAACGACGGTGCGGACTCGGAATCAGGCAAGGATCTTCTCAGCGACCACGCCGGCGACGTCGGTCAATCTAAAGTCTCGTCCGCTGTTGCGAAACGTCAGTCGCTCGTGATCGAGGCCAAGCAGGTGAAGCAGCGTCGCGTGGAAATCGTGGATGTGCATCCGATCCTCAACCGCGTGATACCCGATATCGTCCGTCGCGCCATAGGCAAATCCGCCCTTGACCCCGCCTCCGGCCATCCAGATCGAATAGCCGTAGGGGTTATGGTCTCGTCCATCTCCGCCTTGCGAAACCGGCGTCCGGCCAAACTCGCCGGCCCAGACCACGAGAGTGTCCTTCAGCAGACCACGTGTCTTGAGGTCTGTCAGGAGACCAGCGATCGGTTTGTCGACCTCGCGCGCGTTCTGGGTATGCAGATTGTACAGCTCGCTATGCTGATCCCATTTATAGCTGTGCGTGCATTGAATGAATCGAACGCCGCGCTCTGCCAGGCGTCGCGCGAGGAGACACTGCCAGGCGAAATCCTGAGTCAACGGGTCGTCAAGACCATAGAGTTGACGGGTTGCCTCAGATTCTCGCTCCACCTGGAATGCTTCCGGTGCTTCGCTCTGCATCCGGAATGCAAGCTCGAACGCCTGAATTCGCGCCTCGAGCTGAGGATCACTCTGGCGGAGGGCTTCGTGGCGCCGGTTGATGTTCTGCAGCATCTCCAGCTCGTAACGCTGTTCGTCCTTCGAGAATCGCTTATTGACGAGGTACTCGATTGGTTCCTTGCTTATCTCCTCAACCTTCAAGCCGGCGTGACCGATTGCCGTACCCTGGAACGCACCCGGCAGAAAAGCCGAACTCCAATTTTTGGCGCCACCGTGCGCGAGTGATGGTTTGATCGCAATAAACCCTGGCAGGTTCTGATTCTCGGTGCCAAGCCCATAGAGAGTCCACGAACCGATGCTCGGTCGAATAAAAGTGCTCGTTCCGGTAAAGGTCTGGAGGAGCGCTGCCCCATGGTCGACACCTTCACCCACCATTGAACGAACGACACAAAGATCATCGGCCCGATCGCGGACGTGCGGAAAAAGATCGCTCACCGGTAATCCGCTCTTGCCTCCGGGCCTGAACTCCCACGGCGACTTCATGAGCGGGCCCGCCTCAGTCTTGTCAAAGGCGAGTGGTCGCTTGATCGGCAGGGGCTTCCCATGATCGCGCGTCAGTCTCTCTTTTGGATCGAAGGTATCGACACTCGACGGACCTCCGTGCATAAACAGAAAGATGACGCGCTTCGCCCTCGGCGAAAAATGAGGCGCCCGCGGGGCAAGCGGCCCAACCAATTTCTGTTCGACCTGGCCCGCAGCCTCCTCCGCCAGGAGCGCCGAAAGACTGAGCCCTCCGAATCCAAGCCCTGCCGCTCGCAGCCACGCCCGGCGCGAGACAGGCTCCTGCCGTCGAAAATAAAGCGATGTCATCGGGTCTATCATCAGTCTATATAGTTAAAGTCGTTGGTGGCCAAAAGGACACGTGTCAAGCTGGCCCAGGCCTCGCGGTCAGTTCGCCTGGGTGAGAACCTGGTGCGATAACCAGCAAGATACCTGGTTGCACTGGTCTTCTCTTCGAGTGACGGTCGACGACCGAGAATGAGCAGGTAGGTTTGCCCAATTCGTTGCGTCTCCGTCTCATCTCTCGGCGCGAGAAGGATATTCGCGAGGTTCGTCGATCGTTCGGCGAGGAAGTCGCTATTGAGCCAGAAGAGCGCCTGAGTCGGAACATTGGTTAGTTGCCTGCGCCCGTTGACTGTTGTCGCGTCGCCGAAATCGAAGAGGTTGAGCAGTGCTGGCAGGTTGGCGCGTCTCAGCGGCAGATAGACTGTCCGACGATTGAGCTTCTCTGGGTTGAGGCTGAGACGCTTGTTGTCGTTCTCGCCGTCTGTTCCGGTGCCGATCTGCAACGTGCCGCCCATCTTTAGATCGAGCGACCGGTCGAGTGCGAGCAGGCTATCGCGCATCTCTTCCACCGACAACCGCCGGCGATTGAACCGTGAAAGGAGTCGATTGTCAGGATCCTTGGTGAGAGCCAGAGCGTCTGGTCGACTCGCCATGCGATACGCACTCGAGAGCATGATCTCGCGGTGCATCGCCTTCATCGACCACGCATTGCGAACGAATTGCCGCGCCAGATAATCGAGTAGTTCTGGATGTGACGGCTTTTCACCCATTCGGCCGAAATTGTCGGGCGTGCGAACCAGCCCCTCCCCAAAGTGCCAGCCCCAGATGCGATTGACCATGACACGAGCTGTCAGCGGGTGCTCTGCCTGTGTCATCCACTCGGCGAACTGCAGCCTGCCGCTTCCGACCTTGATCTCCGGCTGCAGGGTGCGCGTCGCGAGTACCTGAGGGAAGGCCTTCGAAACTTCTTCGCCAGGGTTGTGATAGTCGCCGCGAACGAAGACCTTTTGCGCAATCACTTCGCCGTCTTCGACCGCGCAAGCCATCTCAGGTTCCGTGGGCGCCTGCTTCTTTAATTCGTCGCGTTTCGCGCGCAGCGTCTTCAGTTGCTCTTTGATCTGCGGCGGAAACTTTGCTTCGTCCTCTTCGCGGATGCCTAATGGTCCCTCTTTGCTGAAATACACTTCCGCGAAGAACCGATCCTGACCAGCCTCAAAGCCGGGCTTCTCCGGCAGCGGCGACTTGTTGTGCGTCAGTGCCTCGTCGTACTTAGCTTTCCAGGCCGCGACCTTCGTCTCCCATTCTCTGGCCCGGCGGGCAATCCGCTCCTGATGCTCAAGCACGACAGCCGTCAGATTGTCGTCAGCTGCCTTGTGCCAGGCAAGCAGATGCTCACGGGGCTTGCCTGGTTTGAGATAATCGGCCCAGCGCTTGAGCGCCTCTGGGCTCTGGCCGACCTTCGCGGCTTCCGCAGCGATGTCCGCCGCGTCCCGATAGACTCTTCGCGCGGCCTGCATGATACCAGCCAGATTCGAGACCGCCTGACTCAGAGCCGGGGCTTTGAGCATGTCCAGAATCCCCTCGATCTCATAGCGATTGCGCTTGACCCGATCATCGTGAGCTTGTTTCGCCGCGAGGTATTGCTCGACCGTTGTTTTTGGTACGAGTGGCTTATTCAAGGGCTCTGAGACAAAGGCGTTGGCATTCTTGAAGCTGCGCGTGCTGGCAAAGATGGAGACCAGCGAGTAGTAGTCTCGCGTCAAGATCGGGTCGAACTTGTGGTCGTGGCAGCGCGCGCAGGCCACTGTCAGTCCGAGAAATGCCCTGGTGGTGACGTCGACTTGCTCGTCGTAGACGTCATAAAGCATCTTCGTCTTGTCCTGTTGTGCGAGAGCCTTTGCGCCAAGCGCGAGAAAACCGGTTGCAATTATCCCACTCCGATTGACGCCGCTTGCAATGTCGCTGCCTTCAGCTGGCAGTAGATCACCTGCTATTTGCTCGCGCACAAACCGGTCGTACGGTAGATCTCGATTGAAGGCTTCGATCACCCAATCACGATATTTCCACGCATTCGGATAACGATGATCCTCGTCATTACCAGTCGAATCGGCGTAGCGCGCGACATCCAGCCAGCGTCGCCCCAATTGCTCTCCATAGCGTGGTGAGGCGAGCAATCGATCAACGACTTTCTCGAAGGAACGTTGAGACTGGTCGGCGACAAACGCGTTGATCTCCTGCAAAGTTGGCGGAAGGCCAGTGAGGTCGAACGTCGCGCGACGGATGAGCGTCAGCCGGTCTGCCTCGCGTGCAGGGGTCAGGCCCTGCTCCTCGAGTTTCGCGAGGACAAACCTGTCAATCGGCGATTTTGTCCAGCGTTGATTCCTGCCCGGATTCCTGACTGCTGGGGGGGGGGCATTGGCCATCGGCCGAAAAGCCCAGAAACTCTTCTCCTGTTCGGTCAATTCCCGCCCTGGCCTGCGCGTGCCCTCGGCGATTGGCGCCCCGACTCCAGGCCACGTGGCTCCCGATTGAACCCATTCGGTGAGAGTCGCGATCTCATCATCCTTGAGCTTGCCGCCGGGAGGCATTTTCAGCTTCTCGTGGTAGCTGATGACTTTGAGGAGGGTGCTGTTGTCGAGTCGATTTCGATCAATGACTGCACCAGACTCAGCACCCCGCGCAAAGCCTTCGGCCGATGTCAGGTCCAGTCCGGCAACTTTCGCCTTTTGATTGTGGCAGGCCTGGCAATTGGCAACGAGAATCGGCCTCACCTTCTTCTCGAAGAAGTCGGCTGCGTCGAATGCTCTGCTCGTGCCCTGATCCCGCGCCGCGACTGAGAACTGCGAGATGAGGGCGACGCCCAGGAGCACCAGGCAGATGCCCAGCTTGACGCCAGGTACCCGAAGTCGCCCACATCGACCGAGGCGAGCTGATGATAGCTTCATGACCCTTCCTGTCTCCGAACTGGAATTGTGAGCAAGCACGCTCAGACTATCGAGCCCACCTCAGAATGTCAATTATCCCAATAATCTACAGAAAGCTCTGAAAGCTTCTGAAAGCAATTGATAGCACAGCGGGGTATCTGCGAGACGCGCGCTCGAAAGGCAGGCCTCTCCGGAAATTGGCAGGGGCGGCTTTTTAGTATATTGACTAGGAAACATGTGCATGAGTAAATGAAGTCTCTCGCTCTTCACTAGGAAACTAGCGGTGTCTCGAGATGAAGTGTGGGGCTGCGATGAACAGGAAGTGGCAATCGGCTTCCGTTCGTGACAGTCGTACGACCTCCCCCCAGACGGTTAATTGAGGCAGGGCTGAGGCGCTTCGCGCCAGCAAGATCGAAGCCCGTGACCGTCTTTTTTGGCGCGCACCTCTGACAGGGCGAGCTTTGATGTCGTCCACATTATTGGATGACTATCCACCCGACCGTTCACTCGCGGGCCGATGCTGGCGGCACAGAGTCTGGATGCTCGTGGTGAACTGACGGTCATGATCAAACTGGTCTTGCGGCGTCTGCTGGGGATGATTGCGTTGCTGCTTGCGGTTGCGGTCTGCACTTTCTTTCTGGTGCGGCTGGCGCCAGGTGATTACTTCTCGGAGCTCAGCTTGAATCCACAGATCTCACAAGAGACGTTGAGTTCACTTCGCGAGCAATACGGACTTGACCGACCGTGGTACGCGCAGTTTGGAGCCTGGCTGCTTCGCGCGCTACACGGCGATCTTGGGTATTCTGTCTCATTCCATACCCCGGCTGTTTCGTTGCTCAAGGAGCGATTTCTCAACACCATCCTCCTTGCTTTCGCTGGTCTTGGCCTGGGTCTGCTCTTCGCGGTGCCACTTGGTCTGGCTTCAGTCGCGCTGCGCTCAAGGTGGCTTGATCGCGGGCTTGGACTCGTGACCTCGCTCTTTCTTTCTCTGCCGTCTTTCTTGTGGGCTCTCTTCGCGGTACTGCTCGCGGCAAAGACTGGCTTGTTTCCGATCGGTGGCGCGAGATCACTCGACTATGAGTTGCTCTCGACGAGCGGCAAGGCAGGAGATGTGCTCTACCATCTGGCACTGCCTGCCTCTGTTTTGGCGCTCAAGCAAGTGCCCCCCTACCTTCGCCAGGTAACGGGCAGCCTGGGTGAGATCCTCTCAGAGGAGTACATCATTGCGGCGCGCGCGAAGGGGCTCGGCGAGGGCGCGATTCTGCTCAAGCACGCTTTGCGAAACGCGCTCAACCCGATCATTACGATGTTTGGGCAATCGCTTGGATCGCTTTTGTCGGGCGCCTTTGTGGTTGAGGCGATCATGTCCTGGCCGGGCATCGGCAACCTCGCGGTGACTTCGCTGCAAGCGCGGGACCTCGACGTGCTGGTTGCGTGCTTGCTCTACGCTGCCTTCCTTCTCGCGGCCGGCAACCTCCTTGCGGACCTCCTCCTCGCGGCTGCAGATCCGCGAGTCAGAACACCGATGAGAGCGTCAACATGATGTCGCGAGGAACGGGCACCTGCTGTTCGTGCGTGACGACAGAATAAGAGATGAGATTGAATCGGAGGATAAAAATTGGTGGAACGATCCTGTTGCTCTTTGTGACGGTCGTGATTCTCGCGGACTTTATTGCACCGTACCCACCCGCCGACCAGGACCGTGAACACTTTCTCTCAAGGCCAAGTCGACTGCATTTTGTTGACGCGGATGGGAGGTGGCACTTGCGGCCACGGGTATTCGCCACTGTTCTCGCTGATCGCGGCCAGATGACCTACCGGGAAGAGCCGACAGCGGCGTTTCCCGTGAGACTCTTTGTCGAAGGGGAAACCTACCACTTTCTTGGTCTCTTTCCATGCCGGGTTCGGTTGTTTGGAGTAGATGCGCCGGGAAAGTTCTTTCTTCTGGGAAGCGATGGGCTCGGTCGCGACGTCTTTTCGAGGTTACTGGTGGGGACGCGGCTCTCGCTCATGATCGCCGCAGCGGCGCTCCTGATTTCGATTCCACTCGCACTCGGGATCGGATGTCTGGCGGGATATTACGGCGGCAAGGTCGATTTTGTCTGTATGCGTCTGGTTGAGCTTTTTCTTGCGCTCCCGGCGCTCTATCTCGTCATCGCGCTGCGCAGCGCGTTGCCTCTCAGCATGCCGGCTGAAGAGGTCGCATTGGCTCTCATTGGAGTGTTGGCGCTTTTCGGATGGGCATCTCTGGCCCGGATCGTGCGCGGAATGGTCTTGTCCCTGCGAGAGCGTGAATTCGTCGTTGCAGCGGTTGCCCTTGGGGCCTCCGATTGGCGAATTGTCTGGCGGCATCTTCTGCCACAGCTGATCGGATTCACCCTCATTCAGGCCGCGGTGGCAACGCCGGGCTTCATCCTCGCAGAGGTCACTCTGTCGTATCTGGGCCTTGGTATTCAGGAGCCCGCTGCGAGTTGGGGGAGCATGCTGGCTTCGGCGAGGGATGTGCAATTGGTGCTTGCCTACTGGTGGAATCTGGCTCCGGTTGCAGCGATCCTCGCAGTTAGTCTGACGTGCCATCTTTTGGCTGAAGGGTTTCGGCAGTGGGCTGACCCGCGGAGACGGGATCTGCCGCTTGTGCGTGAGGCTTTCTGAGTGTGCGTCATGGAGCGAACCGATCGAAGAGGAAATACGTGAGTATTCGCAACCACTTCTTCTCCGCTGTCATTCTTGTCATGGCCTTGGCTTACTTGAGTGAGCCGATGAGCTCGAGGACGGCGGGCCAGGCGAGCCGCGGTAAGCGTGGCGGACGCCTCGTTCTGTCGAAGTCGGCGGGTCCGCGTACGTTCAATCGACTGTTTGCGTTCGACGAGCAGACCACTTCGATAACGAACTGTCTCGTCGGACATCTGATCCGGATTAACCGGCAGACTCAGCAACCCGAACCCGAGCTTGCGCAATCGTGGAAGGTTTCACCCGATGGGAAGAGGGTGACATTTTCACTGAGACCTGGACTGAAGTTCTCCGATGGTCAGCCGGCGAGTGCCGACGATGTCGTCTTCAGCTTTCAAGTAATCAATGACCCTCGTGTCAATTCAGCTGCGTCGGATCAGTTCAATTTTGAGGGTCAACGCGTGCGGGTCGAGAAGATCGATGCCGTGACGGTCGCGTTCTCATTTCCAATCCTGCATGCCGCGGCCGTCAGGCTGTTTGATGGCGTCCCGATTATGCCGCGCCACGTTCTCGAAGTGCCGTATCGCGCCGGAAAGATCGACCAGACGTTCGGACTTGCGACGCCCGCGGAGCAAATCGTCGGGCTGGGACCGTTTAAGCTGAAGACCTATCTCGCAGGCCAACGCGTCACCCTGCAAAGGAACGATTATTACTGGAAGACGGCACCTAATGGCGAGCGACTGCCGTTTCTGGATGAGATCGTCCTGACCATCGACGAGAATCGCAACACGCAGTTATTGAAATTTCAGCAGGGAGAGACGGATCTTCTCAGCCCGGTAAATGCTGACGACCTGAGTTCGCTCGGGGCGCTGGAGCGGCAGGGTCGGATCAAGGTTCACGATTTAGGACCGAGTCTGATCCGCGAGATCTTCTGGTTCAATCTCAATGATGGCAAGCAATCGCCGGCGGGAAGGACGCCGGTTGACCCGATCAAACTAAGTTGGTTCAAGGAAGTAAAATTCCGGCAGGCGATCTCGCACGCGATCGATCGGCAAGCGATTGTCGATCTCGTCTTTGCGGGACGAGCAACTCCTCAATGGGCGTTTCTCTCAGCGGGCGATCGATTGTGGTTCAATCCCGGTGTCACGAAATACGTGCACGATACCAACCGCGCGCAACGGTTGTTGACCGAAGCGGGATTTGTCTACCGTGCTGATCGAAAAGTCCTGCTTGATCCGCAGGGACGTGCCGTCGCCTTCACGATGGTCACGAACGCAGGTAATGCGTTGCGGCAGAAGATGAGTGCACTGATTCAGGACGATCTGGCAAAAATCGGCATTCGCGTTTCACTGGCGGCGGTCGAATCGCGCGCACTGCTTGGGCGAATCAATGAGAGTTTTGACTATGAGGCATGTCTGCTGGCGGTGGTGAGCGGTGATTCCGATCCCAGTTCGCAGCAGAATGTCCTGCTCAGCCGGGGAGGAAGCCATTGGTGGTACCCGAGGCAGACGCGTCCGGCAACCAGTTGGGAAGCGCGCATTGATGAGCTCATGCGGCAACAAATAACGACGCTCAATCAGGCTGCGAGGAAGCGGCTGTTTGATGAAGTGCAGAAGATTGTGGCCGAGCAGCAGCCATTTATCTTTCTCGTTTCACGACACCTCATGATCGCGGCGAGGACTGACGTTGGGAATCTCAAGCCGGCATTGCTGCCGGATTTCGTTCTCTGGAACTGTGAGGAGCTTTTCCGCAGCTAGCCCGGACTTTGTTCTGGGGCAGCGGCGGGGGGCGGACAAATATGAAGTCATTGACAACACTGTTACTTGATTCTAATCTGACTCAAATGGCTGATTACCTCAAGCTCTCGGATGAGGAACTGATCGCCCGGTGCCTGGAGAGGGATGCCGAAGCCTGGGAAGTGCTGGTCAAACGTTATCAGCGGTTGATTGCCTCGGTGACATACAAGTTTGGCCTTTCCGGAGAGGATGCTCCAGACGTTTTCCAGGCAGTGTGCATGGCTCTCTTTCAACAGCTGGCCGATCTCAAGGATCAGGCCAAGCTTGGCTCATGGCTGATCACTGTTTCAGTGCGTGAGTGTTGGAAGTTGAGAGAGCGCAAGCGCACTTCCGAGTTACGTGAAGGGACGGAATGGAGGGAGGGCGGCAATGGGCACGATGCTGATCCGCCCGCTGTTGAGGAGGACTTCCTTGCTCTCGAGCGACAGCATATTGTCCGCCGCGCCGTCGAATTACTTCCCCTGCAATGCAAACGTTTGATCGAACATCTCTTCTATCATGAGAGTCCCGCCACATACGCTGAGATCAGTCGCAGCTTTGGAATTCCGATAGCGAGCATCGGCCCAACCCGCGGTCGTTGCCTCGCGAAGTTAAGAAACAATTTAAAAAATCTGGGTTTTCGTTAGGCGCCACGTATTTTTTGGCGGCCGACGCGACACTTATCTACCGACGGGCCAATAAAGGGCGCGTGGTGCGCATTCTCTGGACCGAGGAGGCAAGAAAGATGAAATGTCCAACTTTGGATGAGCTGTTTGATTCGCTAAATGGTCAGCTTCCGTCACATATTCGGACGGAAGTTGATTCCCACCTCGAAGCTGGCTGCATCGATTGTCAGGAGCAGCGTGATTTGCTCATGACATCACTGCAGACCGCTTCGGAAGACAAGTCCTTCGAGTTCGCCCCTGAGACGATTTCACGGGCGGTGAATTACTTCAAGGCGCAGACCGTCGAGGAGAAACGGCCACTTGGCCAGATTCTCGCACGGCTGATCTTCGATAGTTTGATGCCATCTCAACTGGCTCCTGTCCGTGCCGGGCTCCTCGAGAGCATCGCTCCAGCGGGACGGCAGGTGCTCTATAACGCTGGGAACTATGACGTTGATCTTCGTTTCGAACGCGGCGAGGACACGAATGACGAAGATTTGATCGGACAGATACTTCCGGGAAACAGTCTGCCGAGCGACATCGATGGCGTTGCCGTTCGTCTGCTGCAGGGTGAGATCGAAGTCGCGCATGCGCACGCAAACAAGCGCGGCGTCTTTATTTTCCTGCGGATCGCCTCAGGTATTTATGAGCTGAGGATTCGCGTCCCGGATGGCGAGATCACGATTAACCGCGTGGCAACTGCGCAGGCCTAAGGAGCGGTGTCGTCGAATGAGTCCGATGATCGAACATCAGGTGCAGGTGCGGGAGCTGATCCACGCAGCTGAGGTCAATGGCTTCAATGGTTTAGCCCATGACCGGCACGCGGTGACGCCAGCCCTGATCGAGGCCATGAAGCGAGAGGTCGATAGGCAGATCCGTGTCGATGCTGGGCAGGCATTGAAACTCGCGGATGTGACCTACGAACTCTCGACTCTGCTCGATGATCCGTTCACCCGTGCGCTCGGCCTCCGCGCGCGGGCGCAGGCACTGCACGTCCTCGGTCGGTATGAGGAATCGATCGGGCTCTATGATGCAGCGTGCAACATCTACCGCAGTCAGGGAAGGCCGGTAGATGCTGCGCGCATCGGGCGTTCAATGGTCGACGCACTGATGTACCTCGGACGATATGATGAAGCGCTGCAGGTCGCCGATGAGGCGCGCGCAACGCTGGCCGCATACGGAGAGAAGATCCTCGGTGCTCAACTCGAGACAAATGTCGGCAACGTCTATCATCGTCTCGACCAGTATCGACAGGCTCTCGCTTGTTACGAAGGCGCATCGGACGTCTTTGAAGCGGCGGGTGAGCGAACCGCCCTCGCGGTGATCGCTTTCAATCGCGCCAATATCTACTCCAACCTCGACGAATTCCGTCAGTCTCAATCACTCTACGAACAGGCCTACGCCATCTACAGGGAACTGAACTTGTCGTTGGCGGCGGCTCAAGTCAAATACAGCCTGGGTTACCTGCATTTTCTCAAGGGAGAATATCACCAGGCGATGCAGCTGATGCACGAAGTCAGCGATGAGTTTTCGGAATTGGGCGATCAGCGGTTATCTGCCCTGTGCGATCTGGACATGGCAGAACTCTACCTGCAGCTCAATGTCCTCGACGAAGCGGCTGTTCTGGGTGGACAGGCCCGTTCGAGGTTTGAGAAGTTAGGCATGGCCTACGAGGCCGCCAAGGCACTGACCTATGTCGGCCTCGCTGCATTGAGACAGCAGCGCTTAACCGATGCGGAACAGGCGTTGACGAAGGCTCGCGAAGAGTTTCGCGAGGAAG
>JANNRD010000210.1:0-19607 GCA_031401095.1 Acidobacteriota bacterium | reverse complement strand
TGCGTTTCGCCAAAAGCCATCCCGACTGACAATCTCAATTCTGATCTCTCGTGCCATAAGAGCCAAGCGACTTCCGGAGTTCCTCAAAAGACTGACTTCAAAATCATATGCGCGCCAAGTAAGAGATGCAAGCCATCGCCGATGAGAACCCGCCCGCACGGCCAAAATCAGCCCGCTTAATGATCACGGTAGTTGGCCAGGCCCACCGACACCGACCCGCAGCCAGACCGGCTTGATCCGCCATGACGCCTGTGCTAGCTTTCGAGTCGCGGCGCGAATCGTCGCGTGCAAAAGAATCATCGCTATCTTTCCGAAGACCGGAGGTCGGAGGCAACTTGCAAAAGCAGAAGGTCTACGACGCGATCATCGTCGGATCCGGTGCTTCCGGCGGAATGGCCGCCAAGGAGCTGACCGAGGCGGGATTTGAGGTGCTCGTGCTCGAGGCGGGCCCTCCGGTCGATCCCGCGAAGGACTTCACTTCGCATCAATGGCCCTACGACGTCATGTACCGCGGCGCTGGCCCTCCTGGCTGGAAACAGCAGGAGCAGTGGATGCAGGACACCGCGTCCGCGTACAGCCGCCACTTCTACGTCAAAGACACCGAGCATCCCTACACAACCGACCCCGGCAAACCGTTTGTCTGGGTGCGAGCTCGGATTGTGGGTGGCAAGACTCTCCATTGGGGCCGACTCTCGTGGCGATTCTCGGACCTCGACTTCAAGGCCGCGAGCCAGGACGGCTTCGATGTCGACTGGCCAATCAGCTACGCCGAGATTGCTCCCTACTACGACCGCGCCGAGGAGTTCATTGGGGTCAGTGGCAACCAGGACAACCTCGCGTATCTACCGGACGGCAAGTTCCTGCCGCCAATGAAACTGACGTGCGGCGAACACTTGCTGCGACGCGGCTCTGAGAAGACCGGACGGCCGGCCGTCGTTTCGCGGGTCGCGATGCTCACCGGGCCAAAGCCGATACATCAGAAGTATGGGCGCGCCGTCTGCCACTACTGTGGTGAGTGCGGCCACGGCTGCGATGTTGGCGCGATGTTCAATTCGGTATCGTCGACGCTTCCCGTCGCTCGCGCTACTGGAAGACTGACACTCCGTCCGAACTCCGTCGTGCGCGAGATCTTGCTTGACACCAAGAGCGGTAAAGCCAAAGGAGTCGCGTTTGTCGATCGAGTGACGTACCAGGAGTATGAGGTCGTCGGCAAGCTGATCATCGTCGCCGCGTCGACGCTCGAGTCGACACGACTCCTTCTCAACTCCAAATCACGTCAGTATCCGAATGGGCTCGGCAATTCGTCCGGGGTGTTGGGACACTATCTTGTCGATCATTTTGGCGGTATCGGCGCCAGTGGGTTCTTCAAAGTACTCGAGGGGCGAACCCCCGAATGTGAGGACGGGAAGGCCTCCGGGCTGTTTGTTCCTCGTTTTCGCAACCTCGACAAGAAGTCACAGCACCCACGGTTCCTCCGCGGCTATGGATTTGAATGCGGCTCAGCGACCGGAATGTTCCCTGGAGTAGCCAGCGGTCTGCCCGGATTTGGCTCGGACTTCAAACGACAGGTTCGTCGCTACTACACCGCGCCCGTCAGCATGACTACGAGAGCCGCCATGCTTTCGCGGTTTGAGAACTTCGCCGAGATTGACCCCGGTGGCGTCGTCGATGCGTGGGGGATACCGGCACTTAAGATCCACATTCAACACTCGGACAACGAGCGTGAGATGGCGCGGGACGCTGCCGAGACCAGCGAGGAGATCCTTCGCGCATCTGGCGCCGAGGTGACATCAACAGGCGGGAGGATGACGGCCCCTGGACGGATCATTCACGAGCTCGGAACTGCGAGGATGGGGAACGATCCGACGACATCGGTCCTCAACAAGTTTAACCAGGTGCACGATGTCAAGAACGTCTTCGTCACTGATGGCGCGGCCTTCATCAACTCGGCCAATCAGAATCCGACGTTGACTATTCTCGCGCTCACGATGCGGGCATGTGATTACATTGTCGACGAGAAGAAGCGCGGTAATCTATAGAGAGGCAGCAACAAGAATGGGAAGCCAGACGAAGCGCGCGCCAGTAAGGACCCGCACCGCAACGCGAGTTCACTCGATCCACGTGCTCCTCCGCGGCGATGAGTTTGTTGGTCAGATCGACACTCCTCAAAAAAGGTACGATTGCCGATTTCGGCCGAGCGAGGGGCGAATTGTCAACGGCCGCTTGGAGTTAGGCGGAACATTTGGTGTCATCGGAACAGCCGGACGGCCGCGCACTGCGGATTCTGTGACGGCTACTCTCGCTGCGCTGCAGGCAGGAGTCGGCGCACCTCCGGGAGCTCCGCTCAACTATACGACTCGCATTAAGTTGGCGATCGAGGGAGCAACAGCACTTCCGATCACGGAATCAACTGATGCCTCCGGCTACGCTGGTGTTCTCTATTTCCATCTTTCACCGCTCGATGGCCGGGAGCTTGGTGTCAGCTGCGATCTATCCAAGGTGCAGTTGAACGTTCGTCTGGCACCTGTCAGCCAGGGCGAGCGAGAGCTTCAGTGGCTACTTTCGGCGCTTTCGGGGACGCTCCTGGGTTCGACCAGAAATGAGACCCTCGCCGAGGAGTACCTCGCCGACATCAACAGACGATTGAAAATGTAGTGTGGGCGACCTGGTGCCCCTTCCGTTCGGCGAGTCGCAGGTCTCGCTGCTTCCTGCAAACTCCTTCAGGACTGTCACTGCCGGACCTCGTCTCAAAGGCCTGCCTGGATAGTTTCTCGATAGCAAAGCCAACGAAGCCAATTTCCGGACGGCAGGCTAACGAACGTCTTCGCTTCTCCATCGTCGAGTGTTTCTGACAGCGGTGCATGTCATTGGGCAGTTTCACCAAGGCGAACCTCTCGTCTCAAACAATCTGAGTTGAAGGTCACTTGCTTTTTGATCGCCAGCTGAAGATTATCCTTAGATTCAGATTGAATATCCACCATGTACTCTCCGGGGATGATCGCCCATGCGCCTTTCAATTCTCACTGCTCTGCTGATGGCCGGTTCAGTCCTAACATCCCCTCGAAGCTTTGCCGTAAGTATCCCGACGGGTCTGCAAACCCAAGGATCGATTTCCGGTCGAGTGACCGACCAGCGAGGTGATGCGATTGCCGGCGCCCGGGTTGCTGCGACACAGACTGGCGGCTTTGCGCTGACTGTCGAGACCGACGGAGCGGGACAGTATCTTCTCGCCCTTCCACCCGGTGAGTACGAGCTGCGCGCACAGGCGAAAGGGTTCTCGATTCAGACACAGAAGGTCACGTTAACAGCAGGAAAGGATATTGTCATCGGCTGGTCGCTTGATGTCCCGGGAATTCCTGAAGTACTCACAGTGACACCAGCCCGCATCGAACGGCGGATCGAGGACTTGCCTGCCAATATCACAGTCCTCGGCTCTGCTGAGGTCGAGAGCGCTGCAGCACAGACGATTGACGACCTCCTTCGCCAGATCCCCGGCTTTAGCATATTTCGACGATCGAGCAGTGTCGTGGCCAACCCGACGACGCAGGGGGTCTCACTCCGTGGAGCTGGTGCGAGCGGCGCCAGCAGAACACTGGTGCTCACTGACGGCCTTCCATTGAATGATGCATTCGGGGGCTGGGTCTACTGGGACCGCGTTCCGCGCGCAGCTGTTGAACAGATAGAGGTTGTGCGGGGCGGTAGCTCGGATCTTTACGGATCTGATGCGCTCAGTGGCGTCATTAATGTCATCACCCGCAAACCGTCGCAGCCGATACTCAATGCGGAGGTGAGCTATGGCAATCGCGACACCGTTGATCTCAGCTTCTTCGCTGGTGGGGTGTGGCGCAACTGGTCGCTCAATCTTGGCGGTGAGGCAACGCGGACGGACGGATACTTCATTGTTGCCCCGGAGCGGCGGGGCCCGGTCGACGAGCACGCGGCCTCGAAGCATCGCGTGCTGACGCTCCGGCTCACCCGAAATTGGGGTGTTGCGCCGATCGGCGGTTCGCAGAATTCGGTCTATGTCCGCGGTGCTCTCTTTGATGAGGATCGAAAGAACGGCACTCCGCTGCAGCGCAATGACACGACCACCGAGTCTCTCGCGACAGGATTCAGGCTGCTGACGCCAGATAGGAGCGACTGGCAGTTTTCTCTCTTTGGAAACCAGCAGCGGTTCCACCAGACGTTCACTTCGGTTACCGCCGACCGAGCCCGCGAGACCTTGACGAGAGCGCAAGCTGTGCCGTCACGCGACGCTGGCTTCTCTTTCACCTGGTCGCGGCCGACTGCCGAGCGACATGTCCTCATCGCGGGCGTGGATCTTCGTGGCGTACGAGGATCGAGTGACGAACTGGTATACAGCGGCGGCAATCCTTCGTCATTTGTCAGCGCTGGCGGCCGCCAGCGTCGACTCGGCTTCTTCGCCCAGGACCTGATCTCAATAACGTCGCGCTCGCAGCTCGCCATCAGCGCCCGTTATGATCGTTGGCGTGACTCGTCGGCCTATTCCGTGGAGCGAACGCTGGCGACCGGAGCAGTGCGACCGCGATTCTTCCCGGAACGCAATGACGACGCGTTCAGTCCGAAACTTGCACTTCTTTTCCAGATCACCGATGGAGTGGCACTGAGAGCAGCCGCCTACAGTGCCTTTCGCGCGCCGACCCTCAACGAGCTCTACCGTTCTTTCAGAGTCGGCGATACGCTGACCTTGGCCAATGAGAGGCTCGAGGCCGAGCGACTGACTGGTGGAGAAGGAGGGATCAGCTGGCAGGCTGGAGATCGACTGCGTTCCCGTCTCACGACGTACTGGACCGAAACGGTCAAGCCGATCTCCAATTTTACTCTCTCGGTGACACCAACACTGATCACTCGAGAGCGTCGCAACCTGGGAAGAACTCGTTCGCGTGGGATCGAGGTCGAAACCGACTTGCGACTGACAAGCGACTGGCGCTTGACAGCGGGATACCTCTTTGCAGATACGACTGTTCTCGAGGCGCCACAGGACTCACGCCTCGTCGGGCTCTGGATTCCGCAGGTGCCAAGGCATCAGCTCACGTTGCAAGCAGTCTACGCAAATCCCCGCTACGTGACCGCAGCAATGCAATTCCGTGCGACTGGTTCCCAGTTCGATGATGATCAGAATCGATTCGTGCTTGATAGCTTTGCGCTTGTGGATCTCAGTGTCGACCGGCGCCTGGTGAGGAATCTCGACGTCTTCTTTGCGGTCCAGAATGCCCTCAACCAGCGGTACGCCGTCGGGAGAACGCCACTTGAGACGATCGGGGCGCCGCGGCTCTTCCGCGGCGGGCTGAGAATCCGTTTGGCGAGGTAAACAGGGCGGCTCTCGACTTCGCTATCGAGCGACGTTCTGATAGACAGTTCACGCTTTTCATGACGAACCTCACGCGTTGCGCAAAGCCACATCAACAAACTCAGCTGCACCGACATCACGCACAGAGGTAAAAGCCAGCTTCAAGGGGTCGTCCCGCGTAGACGGGCGCCGTGACAGCGACAACAATTGCGCTTCCTCGTCGCAAGTGAAAGAAATGTGACCTTCTTCACTGAATCGCCTCCCTGGCTGAAATGAAGCTTCTATGCTCGGCGAACACACCGCGCAGATCATTGACGATCCGGTTGTGAAGAGCCTGCATTCGATTGTAGGTCGCCACCTCGGCAGCGCGGGGCGAGACGCGGGTCGATTCATCGAGGCCGGCGTACCGATCGCACAGGTCTTCGATTCCGACCTGATCACCGAGATGTCTTCGATATGCCCACATGGCCTGAAGGGCGGCACCCAGGGCGGCGCCCTCCTCGTTCTTCAAACAGACGACTTCGCTGTCGAAGACATCCGCTAGAATCTGTCGCCAGACGCCGCTCTTTGATCCACCTCCGGTCGCCCGAATTTCACGGGTGACAATTCCAAGCTCGCGCATTCGGTTGAGGCCGTAGTTCAATCCCAGTGCGGTGCCCTCCATCGCCGCACGCGCAAGGTGAGCAACATCAAAGGTTCCCTCACGAATGCCAAAGAAGACTCCCGTTGCATCAGGGAGATCGGGCGTCCGCTCACCCTCGAAGAATGGAATCAGCAGAAGTCCGTCGTTCCCGGCCGGAGCTGACAACGCAGCCTGTGCGAGTTCCTCGTGCGAGAGATTAAACCGCCCGCGAACCATCTCCGTCGCGACCGTGACATTCATCGTGCAGACGAGCGGAAGCCACTTCCCGGTCGAATCACAGAAAGCCGCGATCTCGCCCTGAGGGTCAATCACCGGTGACGCGGAACAGCCGTAGACTGTCCCCGATGTGCCAAGGCTGACGGAAACAACTCCGGGTCTCACATTCCCGGTACCGATCGCGCCCATCATATTGTCACCGCCACCTGCGCTTACAATTACCTCTCTTGACAAGCCCCATTGGCTTGCCAGCTCTTCACGTAATTGTCCGCCGATCTGGTCGGCAGCAATTATTTGGGGTAGAAAGCCAGCGATCTGTTCGTCAACCGCATTGATCGCCGACGGAGACCAGACTCGCTGCTTGACATCAAGCAGACCGGTTCCTGAGGCATCACCACACTCCATCCACGCTCGTCCCGTGAGAAAGAAGTTGAGGTAGTCGTGAGGGAGCAAAATGCTTCGGAGCTGAGCGTAGTTCTCGGGTTCGTGCTTCTTCAGCCAGAGGATTTTTGGTGCAGTGAAACCCGGAGGGATCCCGTTTCCAACGGCGCTGATCGTCGGGCCAAGGCCGCCAAGTGTGGCAATGATCTCATCGCACTCAGCCTCAGTGCTGGTATCGCACCAGAGCTTTGCCGGACGAATCACGCGGCCCCCTGCGTCGAGGGCAACAAATCCATGCTGCTGGCCGGAAACACCGATCGCGCGAATCCGATTGCGATCCACGTCAGCCGCCACCAACAGACGCGGGACTGTCTCGCATACTGCGTCAATCCACGATGATGGGTGCTGTTCCTTGTGCCCGGGGGGAAGCCCCTCGATCAGGTCATAGATGGCAGTTGCGCTCGCGACAACCTCGCCACTCGACGAATCGAGAAGTAGCGTCTTCGTACTCTGTGTCCCGCTGTCAATTCCTATGAAATAGTCGGCCATAGCAAACCACTGAAGAACGAAGTTCAGAGTGAAGACTCCAGCCTGCTTAGCTGCGCCAAAGACGCGACCGTTGGATGCCTCGCGAGCAGTCTCAAAAGGTCACGGCAGCCTCTAGTTCTATGTAACATTGATTTCACTAGCACTTGAACCACAGAGACACGGAGACACAGAGGAAGCACAGAGAGGAATTAGGTTGATGTATCAAGCGCGGGACGGTTCTCTACAACCCTTTCTTGTTCGTCTCTGTGCTTCCTCTGTGTCTCCGTGTCTCTGTGGTTCATCGCTAGCGAGATCTCTCTTAAATACCACTAGTCACCCTGCGCAACCGGATTGCGAAGAGTTCCCAAGCCTTCAATAACCACCTCAAAGACATCACCGTCCTTGAGCAGCACCGGCGGCTTGCGAAAGATCCCGACGCCCTCGGGCGTTCCCGTCGCGATCACATCACCCGGTTCGAGTGTGATCGCCTGGGTAATGTAGTGAATCAGGTACGGGACCCGAAAAATCATCTTTCCGGTACTCGATGACTGCATGACCTGGCCATTAAGAATGCCCTCGATCTTCAGGGCATGAACGTCCGCGATCTCATCCTTTGTGGTGATGAAGGGCCCGAGAGGAGCAAAGGTGTCAAGGCTCTTGCCTCGCACCCATTGTCCGTCACCAAACTGCAGGTCACGTGCGCTGACGTCATGGATGAGCGTGTACCCGAAGACATAATCCAATGCATCGGCTTCTGAGACCCTCGTCGCACGCCGCCCGATAACCACCGCCAGCTCCGCCTCGTAGTCGACCTGCGTAGAAATCCTGGGCAAAACAATCGAAGCTCCGTGGGCACTGAGCGAGTTGAGCAGCTTGGTGAAGATCAGTGGCGCTGCCGGCGGCTCGCTGCCGCCCTCGGCCGCGTGATCGAAATAGTTGCGACCGATAGCGACGATCTTCGTCGGGTAGACCGCTGGCAGGAACTCGACCTCGTCGATGGAGTAGCTGGTCAGCGCCGGCACGCCACCCAGACTCTCGAGCGCGCTGCTTCCTCCACGTATGAGGGCCGCCATATCAGGGACAAGATTCGTCACATCGACGATGTTCCCGTCACGTCGTACACCGAGCCGCGTTCCACTCGTTCTGCTAGTTCTGAATTGTGCGATTTTCATAATGGTCCAAAGCTAAGAAGTTGTGCTTTCGAGGCGTCGGCGCTGAAACTCGTCGAAGGTGACCGCGAGGACGATCACAGCCCCGATAACGATCTGCTGCGCAAAAGATGAGATTCCCAGGAGATTGGCTCCATTGGCGAGCACACCCATGATCAGCGCTCCAATGATCGTTCCAAGCACGGTCCCCTGGCCCCCGCTCAGGCTTCCACCGCCGATCACCACAGCGGCTATGACACGCAGTTCGTATCCCTCGCCCGCCGTCGGTTGACCAGTCACCAGTCTCGCGGATTCGATCGCACCTGCCAGGCCAGAAAGGGCGCCGAGAACTGCATAGAAGACAATCTGATTGCGAGCGACATTTATCCCGGCATAACGCGCTGCCTCAACATTGCTGCCGATGGCATAGCAATACCGCCCAAGACGAGTCTGACTGAGGATGAAGTGAATAGTCACCGCGACGACAACGACAATCAACAACGGAATGGGGAGGAAACCGAAAAGATTGGCTTCGGCGAGATAACCGAAACTCGAGGGCAAGCCGACGACCGCGTTACCATCCGAAACGAGGAGGACGGCGCCGCGATAGATCCCCATTGCGCCAAGGGTGACGATGAAAGGTGGTATCCGCAGCGTCGCAACGGCAACGCCATTGAGCAGGCCAAGAAGGATGCCCGTCACAATTGCAACTGCGATACCGATTGAAACTGAGCCTCCACCAGCCATGATCATGGCGCCGGTAACCCCGGCGAAAGCCATGATCGATCCAACCGAAAGGTCAATCCCACCCGAGACCATGACCATGGTCATCCCCATGGCCATGATCGTGATGACCGCCGTCTGCCTCGCGACACTGGCGAGATTGCCTCCGGACAGGAACCTCGGCTCAAGGGCAGCGATCAGCGCGCAGAGCGCAAGCAAGCTGAGAAAGGGAAGAATTCGTTTGATCCACTCTGGCATTTATTTCTTTGGCATCAGGCGGAGAAGCGGAGAACCTCGGCACCTTAAGACACCGCCGTTACAGGAGTCAAGCAGGATCGCTGCGGCAGATGATCTCGAGGATCGTCGCTTTGGATTTCCGCGAAAAGCGGCGACAAGTCGCCGCACTCCAAAAAGGGATTTGCGCGCCTCAGCCAGCGGCCGCCCCGGCTTCGTCACCAGGAGCATCGACGGCGGCGTACTTGAGGACCTCTTCCTGGGTTGCGCGATCGGCATCGAGTTCAGCGACCAGAGCCCCGCGTCGCATGACGAGAATGCGGTCCGCCATTCCGAGGAGTTCTGGGAGGTCTGATGAGACCATGACGATCGCTGCACCGGCCTCAGCAAGTTCATTGATCGCGCGATAGATCTCGACGCGCGCGGCAACATCGACTCCTCGCGTCGGTTCATCGAGAAGAAAGACCTGGGTATCGGCGAAGAGCCAGCGAGCAAGCAGTGTTTTCTGCTGGTTCCCCCCGCTCAGACGCCCGATGGGCTTTCCTGGCTGTGGTGGCTGAATGTGCAGCTTGCTCATGTATGTCTTCGTGACATCAACTTCGGTACGTCTCTGAAGCCGGCCACCGCTGACGAGCTTTGAGACGTTCGCCAGCGTCACGTTGTTGGCGACTGAGAGATTAAGACACAGCCCAGTCCGCTTGCGATCCTCAGTCAGAAGGCTGACCCGGTGCTTCACGGATTTGCTCGGTCTGACACTCTTCATGAGCTCTCCGTCAACCAGGATTCGGCCTTCGTCTGCCGGATGGGCACCAAAGATAGCTTCAACAAGCTCTGTTCTGCCCGCTCCAGCGAGGCCCGCAATTCCGACAACCTCACCACTGCGCGCCTCAAAACTGACTCGGCTGAACTTCGGCTTTCTTGAAAGCCCTTCGACACGCAGCCTGACACCGCCCAACCGCGCAACCCGCGGGGGGAAAATCTCCTTTAGCTCGCGGCCCGCCATGTGTCGAATCATCTCATCAGTGGAAATCTCTCCCCAGGGGCCTGAGTACACAGCTCTCCCATCGCGCAGAATCGAGAGCCGGTCTGCAATGAAATCCAGTTCTTCCAACCGATGGGAAATATAGACGATCGCAAGTCCACGCTTCTTCAGATCTCGAATCAGCCGAAAGAGCTCCTCAACCTCACCTGTCGTCAACGAGGAAGTAGGCTCATCCATGACGATGACTCGACGTGCCTCGACGATGGCACGCGTTATCTCGACGAGCTGCCTGTCCGCCGCGCTTAAACGGCTCACCGGAGATCGTGCGTCGATCCCGAATCCATACGCAACGAGCAGCGCCGCCGCGCGTTGGTTGAGGGTCTTCCGATCAATCAGGCCAATCTGTCTGAGGGAGACTGGTTCCCTTCCAAGGAAGATGTTCTCAGCGACGGTCAGATGCGGGGCAAGTGAAAGCTCCTGGAAGATCATGGCGATCCCTGACTTGAGCGCGTCAGCCGGTCTCGCAAAACGTACCGGCTCTCCGTCCATGAAGATCTCGCCGCTGTCAGGCTGATAGACACCAGCGAGTATCTTCATCAGCGTCGACTTACCCGCGCCATTCTCGCCAACGAGCGCGTGCACTTCTCCGGCAGCAACCTCAAGATCGACGTCAACCAGCACGGCGTTCCCGGCGAAGGACTTCTTGATCGCACGCATCGAGAGCGCCGGCGCCTTCAAGTTCATCGACCGTTCCCTCATTTCCCCCTCATCGGGTCTTCTTCATTGGGCGAATCGCCCAAAACTTGCTCGAAATGTTTCCCCACTGACCTCGCCAGCAGCCGCTAGTTGATCAACCCAGGAGGCGTCAACAAAGTCCCTCGGTTCAAGACGCACCATGTAGTCTCGCGCAACACGATAGTCCTCGGTCTGAATGTCGACGTGGCGTTGACGGCCGCGCCCCGTCAACGGGTCAACCACCGCGTTCAAGGGAATCGGCCGGAACTCTCCAGCCTGGATCGTGATCAATACGCCCGAGCCGCCCTCGCGGAGACAGTTGACAGCGGCATAGCCCAGGTCGCGGCCGTACTCCGCCTCGAGGGGAATCGGCGGTGCACACCGAAGCTCGTAGCCAATTGTCTTGTCAACGAGGGTGACTTTGACGCCTCGTGCCTCAAGTCGTGCCTGAACCACATTCTTGACCTTGCGACCGAGATCAATCTCTGCGACCCGGACATTCCCTTGAGCGTCGCGATCAACCGTCTGAAGTTCGGTGACTTCCTCGTAGCTGAAACGCTCGGAGAGCGCTTCCGAGAGGAGGACGACACCATAACCTCGCCCCAGGGCTCGGCGCTTAATGATGCTACCCTCGATGATGTCAGCGATGTCTGAAAGCGAAAGGTGTCCGTCCGCAAACTCTTCCGGTATCAGAGTACAGGTTGCTGAAGCCGCCTTCCCGATACCAAGGGTGAGGTGTCCAGTCGGCCGGCCCATGGTCACGCCGATGTACCAACGGCCGGTGGTCCGCGCATCCTCCATCAGATTGGCGACGAGTTTGACTCCGTGATGGCGGGCCGTCTCAAAGCCCAGCGTCTCTATCGGCGCGGGCATCCAGAGGTCGTTATCGATGCTCTTTGGCACTTGTACGACCTTGATTCCTCCCTGTGTTTCTCGCTCGACAGCGATCGAACTTGCGATAAGGTCGTCTCCACCGATCGCAATCAATGCCTCGATACCGAGCTTTTCAAGTGCGGCGATCGCGTTGGTCGTACTCTGCGCGTCGCGGGTGATATCCGTCCGCGACGTCCCGAGCACGACGCCCCCATCGAGATGAATACGCGACACCTCATCGATGGTCAGCTCGTGCTGCTCGTCGGTATATCGCTGCGCGAGCCACTCAAAACCGTCGTGAAACCCGATCGGCACCATGCCGTGATTAATCGCTTCGATGGTTGCCGCCGCAATGGCTCCGTTCGTACCCGGCGCGGGCCCACCACCAACAATGATTCCAATTCGTCTGATTGCCATAACTCGGTCCGACTACTGCCCTTCCTCAGATACGTGAAACGCCGACTAGATGCTCGAAGCGACTGCAGAACCCCTCGACCGGAAGATTGCCCGCTCGCGCCAGCTTCCCGAGCCAGGCCACATCCTTGAAATCGGATTGATCGAGCCGGATCATGAAGTTGCGGGCGACACGGAAATTGGCGCTCTGAGGATCGACGTTCCTGACACGAGTCTTGCCCGTCCGCGGATCACGCATATCCGCAAATGAGAGAGGCACCATTCTTCCGTTCTGGACAGTCACCATTGCGCCGCTGCCGCCGGAGAGCAAAAACCTGACCGCTGCGTTACCCAGATCACGGCAATATACTGCGTCGTACGGAATCGGATCGGCGCAACGGAGCTCGTACCCAATATTCTTGTTCGTGATCGTGACATTGATGCCGCGCTGCTTCAATCTACCGTGAACCTCGACTTTCACCTTCCGAGCGAGGTCAACCTCGGCGAAGCGAATGTGACCATGATCGTCGCGTTCGACGTCCTGCAACTCTGCGAGCTCCTCTGGGTCCAGTTTGTCGATGAGCCCTTCAGCCAGCACGGCGACGCCAAAATGCTTCCCCGTCGCCCGGCGCTTTATGATCGCGCATTCGACGATATCGCAGAGCTGAGAGAAACGCAGAGTTGGTTGCTCAAACTCCTCACCAATGAGCGTCAGCGTCGCCCCCGCGGCCTTTCCGATTCCAAGCGCGAGGTGGCCCGCCTGTCGCCCCATGGCGACGACAACATACCAGCGGCGAGTCGATCTCGCGTCCTCCATCAGGCTTTGCACCAATTCAACCCCGACGTGACGCGCAGTCTGGAATCCAAACGTCGGGATCTGGTTGGGCAGCGGCAGATCATTGTCGATGGTCTTCGGAACATGCACGGTCTGAATCTTCCCACTTGAAGCGGCAGCCACCGAGCTCGATGAAAGAGCCGTATCGTCTCCACCAATCGTCAGAAGATAGCCGACTCCAAGCGATTCAAGCGTTTCGACGACGGCGTTCATAGACTCCGGCGACTTCGTCGGGTTCTCACGCGCAGTTCCGAGGACCGATCCGCCGGTCAGATGGATCCGTGAGACGTCGGCGATCTTCAGAGACCGAACATGAGATTGATCCCTGCGAATCAGCCATTTGAACCCGTCCTCGACCCCAACGACATCGAGCCCCTCGTTGATCGCCTTGATCGTCGCAGCCGAAATGACAGAGTTGATGCCCGGTGCGGGTCCCCCACCGACCAGTACCGCCATTCTTCCTCTTGAGAACATTTCCCACCTTTCCTTTTCCGATGCCACCGTCGAAAACACATTGTTGCCCGGCTCAATAAGAACGGATCGGACCAGCGATCGCCAAGGGTACCGCTCGCTCGCGGCCTTCCCACTCGCTACCGCATTTGAACTTCGACCGCGGCGGCCTTCCAGACCTGCTGACAGTACTCCCGAATCGACCGATCGGACGAGAAGTAACCCATGCGCGCAACATTGAGAATGGACTTGCGCGTCCACTCCTCCCCCATTGGGAAGGTCTCATTAACGACCTGCTGGCAGTCAATGTAGGACTGATAGTCAGCGCAAAGAAAGAACTCATCGCGAACAAGGAGGGCATCAACAATCGGACGGAAGATATCTCGATCACCGCGCGAGAAGTAGCCGTCTCCAATCGAGTCGACGATCTCTTTAAGAAGGGGGTTCCCCTGATAGTAATCCTGGGGGTTGTAGCCTCGAGACTTAAGTTCGGCAAGTCCATCAGTCGTCAGGCCAAAGAGGAAGAAGTTCTCAGCCCCGACACATTCCCGCATCTCGACATTTGCGCCATCAAGTGTCCCGATCGTCAGTGCGCCGTTGAGGGCGAACTTCATGTTGCCCGTCCCGGACGCTTCTTTGCCTGCGGTCGATATTTGCTCGGAAAGATCAGCTGCGGGAAAGATGCGTTGCCCATTTGTGACGTTAAAGTCGGGAAGAAAGACCACCTTCAATCTGCCGGCGACTGCGGCGTCGTGGTTGACCACATCGGCAACCGAGTGAATGAGCTTGATGATCAGCTTGGCAAGCACGTATCCGGGAGCGGCCTTTCCACCAAAAATGAAGGTGCGCGGTGTCATTTCCGCGGTCGGACTCCGCTTGAGATGCCAGTAGAGCGAAAGGATGTGAAGGACATTGAGATGCTGTCTCTTATACTCATGGATTCGTTTGACCTGCACATCGAAGACCGAACCCGGGTCGACCGTAATGCCCGTGCGTTCCTTGATGACAGCCGTGAGAGCCAGTTTGTTATCTCGCTTGACGCGTTGCCATTCACTCTGAAAACCACTGTCCTCCGCCAGAGCCTCGAGACGTGGCAGCTCCTCCTCGGTCCTCGCCGCCCAATCGCCACCGATCGCATTCCCGATCAGTGCTGAAAGAGTCGGATTGCCCAGTAACATCCAGCGGCGCGGCGTGACCCCGTTCGTGATGCTGTGAAAGCGCTCCGGATATAGCTTGAAGAAATCACTGAGCACATCCTTCTTGAGAAGCGAGGTATGCAATGCCGCAACACCGTTGATCGAATGACTGCCCAAGGCCGCCAGATGAGCCATTCTGACGTATCTCTCACCGCTCTCATCGATCAACGAGACCCGTCGCGCGAGGTCATCATTATCGGGGAATCGCGACCGCACCTCGGCCAGAAAACGATGATTGATCTCGTGGATGATCTCGAGATGTCGTGGCAACTGACCGGCGAATAATACGACCGGCCACTTTTCAAGCGCTTCCGGAAGGAGCGTGTGGTTTGTGTAGCCAAACGTCTTTTGCGTCGTTTGCCACGCCCTCTCCCAGTCGACACCGTAGTCATCCACCAGGAGGCGCATCAATTCGGCGACGGCGATCGCTGGGTGCGTGTCATTGAGTTGAACGGCGAAACTCTCGGGAAAGTCGTCGAGCGCGCTTCCTGGCGCAAGGTGAATACGCAACATGTCCTGCAGCGAGCAGGACACAAAGAAGTATTGCTGCTGCAGCCGAAGCCGCTTCCCCTCGATCGGAATGTCGTTCGGATAAAGTACCTTCGAGATGTTCTCTGATCGCACCTTCTGAGTAACTGCCCCGAAGTAATCGCCGACATTGAAGGAGCCGAGGTCAAACGCATCGTCAGCTTCTGCTTTCCAGAGGCGCAAGATATTGGTCGTATTGACGCCATAGCCGGGTACCGGCGTGTCGTGGGCGACGCCTTTCACGACCTGATCGGGCAACCACCGCACACGAAGGCGATCGTGCTCATCGTGGTAGTTCTCGGTTCTTCCACCGAGGGGAACGCGAAAGCATATCTCAGGGCGAACAATCTCCCACGGATTCCCAAAACGCAGCCACGTGTCGGGCACCTCGACCTGCCATCCATCACGAATTTCCTGGTCAAAGATGCCGTACTCGTAGCGAATGCCGTAGCCGATCGCCGGAATCTTGAGCGTCGCGAGTGAGTCCAGATAACAGGCTGCGAGTCTACCAAGCCCGCCGTTTCCCAAGCCTGGCTCTTCTTCCTGAGCAGCGAGGACGTCAAGATCGAGCCCAAGGATCTCGAGCCCATTGCGCGTTTCTTCGACGATTCCGAGATTGATCAAGTTGTTGAGAAGCTGCGGACCCATGAGAAACTCAGCGGAGAGATAGCTGACGATCTTGACGTTCTGCTGGCGGATTGTACGCGCGGTCTGGATCCATCTCTCGACAAGCCGGTCGCGGACAGCCGCCGCGAGCGCCAGATACCAGTCATTTTTTGAGGCGCGCTCCGGCAGTCGTCCCAAACTGTACAAGAGGTGGTCCGCCACGCCCCTGGCGATGGTCTCTGCGCTGAGGCCCGTCCGAATATCCTCAACAGTGCCCCCGTTAGATTGCTTGATGTCTTTCTTCACAGCCTGCAATGTCGCCTCAATGCCATCTCCGGGTCATCGAACCTGATGGTACTTCGTCTGGCGTGAGAGAATCCACGAGGCACCTGTGAGGACAATGTTGACTCGAGGAATATCGTGGTCGGAACGAGCAGCGGTCTGCCAACCATCTTCATCGCCTCACCTCGCGCTCTAGCTTACTCAGTTCGAAGAATGCCAAGCGGCTTTCTCAGCATGACATCCCAGCTCGAGAGGACGCCAACCGTCACGACAACCATAAGAGTCAAGACGATCCCAAGAACATTAATGGAAGGACTAAAGTGCCAGGTAATCTTCAGGCCATACTCGCCGATCGCCCACGAGAGGGCTACCGCAGCTACCGATCCAATCACACCCGCCAACAGTCCGAGCACCCCGTATTCAACCAACGTGATATATACGATCAGCTTCTTTCGTGCTCCCAGCGTCTTGAGAATTGCCGACTCATAGAGCCGATGATACTTCGTCATCGCGACAGATCCGATAAGGATCAGAAGGCCACTCAGAAAAACGAATGCGCCGACAAAGGTCACCGCAAGGGAGACGTTGCCGACGATCGAACGCGCAACGTCGATGATGTCAAAAACATCGATGACGGAGACATTTGGATACCTCTCCACCAACTCACGCTGAAAGCCTCCACGTCCCGGTCCAGGTGCCGGCCCGTTGATCGCAGCGAGAAACATCTGCGGTGCATCTTCAAGGGCGCCTGGCCTGAAGACGATAAGGAATCCCGTTCGCGCTGAGCGCCAGTCCACTCGCCTCACATTCGATATCCTCGCGGGTATCTGGGTACCCAGAATATCGAAGGTAAGTGTGTCACCAACGCCGATTTTCAACTCACGACTGATCATCTCTTCGATCGAGACCTCCGCAGAGGCCCCCGGAGAAGCATCCCAGAACTTTCCCGAGATAACCGTTTCGTTGATTTCAAGGGCCGGCCGATACGTCAGGGCGTACTCCCGCCCGAGCAGACCCCGATTCTCGTTGTTCGGGGCCTGATCGATCGAGATCTGCCGGTCATTAATCTTAAGAATGCGCGCGCGGACCATCGGAATCAGCGTCGGATCAGTCCCTGTCGCCTTCTTGATCATTCCCGCCACCCCGTCCCGCTGGTCCTTCTGAATATCGATCAGGTAGATATCTGCTCTGGTCGCGTCAAGATCGAGACTGAACTCTCGAAGCAAATTCGCCTGCAAAAGACGCACTGACAAAATGAAGAAGACACCGAGCCCGACTGCAAGAAGGATCGTCCTCGTCTGGTTGCCCGGGCGGTAGAGACTGCTCGCCCCCTGTCTCAGGACAAAAGACGGTATCCGCCGAATTCCGCGCACGAACCTCATGAGACCCATTGCCGCGAGGTTAAGGACAAGTGCCGTCACCGCCAGCCCTCCGAGGAAAAGAAGTCCAATACGTACCGATCCCGCCTGCCAGCTCGCGACTCCGGCCAGTCCCGAAATTACAAGCGCCGCCGCGACAATGCGCACCCAATCCCACCGCCCGCGTGACGGCCCCGCGTCGTTGCGCAACACCAGAACTGGTTTGATGCGGCGAACCTCCAAGAGCGGCAGCAGTGAAAACAACAGGGTGATCAGCAAACCGATGGCCAGCCCCTGAGCAATGGCCGGAAGCGTCAGCCCAAACTCGATATCAAATGGAAGACGTCCGGTGAAGTACCTTGGGATGAGAAAGGCTGCGACTCTCGCTAGCAGAAGCCCCAGCAAACTCCCGGCCAATCCCAGCGCGAGGATCTGAGCCAGATACGCGCTCATGACAGGTGCGTTTCGTCCGCCAAGACACTTGAGTATCGCAATCGACTTCATCTTCTGCTGAATAAACACACGAGTCACACTTGAGATACCGATACCGCCAAGCACGAGGATGATCAATCCAACGAGACTGAGATAGTCTTCAACCTGTGTCAGCGATTCACTCATGCGGTCCTGCGAATAGCGGAACGAGCGCACATTGACAAGCGGTTGACTCTCGAAGTCCTTCCGTAGTTCACGAACGAGGTCATCCATCCTGTTGCCGCGCGCTTTCAAAAGCACTCGATACCGCGCACGGCTCCCAAAGGTCGTCAACCCTGCGGCAACGGCATCCTCGTAATCGATCATGACCCGGGGCCCGAAGCTGAACGCGTTGAGCCCACTGCCGGGTTCACGTTCGATCGTCCCGCGAATCGTGAACTCGAGGGCACCGATCCTGACTCGATCACCGACCGTCAAGTTGAGAGAAGTGAGCGCACCAGCTTTAACGAGCAACCCGTGATCGCGAAGGAGGTCATGTTTGTAAGTGACCCCCTCTCCAAGAACTACTTCTCCATAAAACGGGAATCCTTCCTGTACTGCTTTGATCTCCACCATTTTAGGCGTCGCGGTCTGATCAGCTGCAGGCCGCATCATGCTAGCCAGTTCGACCGTTTCCGTCTTTTGATCGACAAGCGGGGAGTTGGAATAGCGATCGAAGATGGCCTTTGCCTGATCATTCCAGGGATTGTTCGAGGCCACTTGCACATCTGCCGTGAGCAGCGATCGCGCTTCCCGATTAACTGAGCCACTGAGATTCTGGATGAGCGATCGAAGAGTGATAATCGAGCCAACCCCGATTGCGATGCAGAGAAAGAAGAAGAGCAGTCGATGCCACGATGCCCGCATTTCGCGGTAGGCCATGTTCAGAATGAACTTCAAGGTACTTGCCTCTCTCTTTCCTCAGGCGGTTTGTCGGCTGGAAATGAGTCGATCTTCGTCGACCCAGCCGTCGCGCAGAGAGATCTGGCGATCCGCCCTGGCGGCAAGGCGATGGTCGTGTGTCACGAGAACGAGGGTCGTTGTTCGTTCTCGATTTAGTCGGACGAGCAGGTCGAAGATATGTCCCCCATTCTTCGAATCGAGGTTTCCGGTGGGCTCGTCGGCAAGCAGGATCGGCGGGTCATTGGCGAAAGCGCGGGCAATTGCGACTCGTTGCTGCTCGCCACCGGAGAGCTGTGATGGATAGTGATGTCCGCGATCGTGCAGGCCGACTTCATCAAGCAGCAACTGGGCGCGCGCCGTCGCTCCGGACAAACCGAGGATCTCCATCGGAACGAGAATATTCTCATATGCAGTCAGCGAAGGAATGAGATGGAAGGCTTGAAAAATGAAGCCAACCTTCTCGCCGCGCAGACTGGCCAGGTCGTCTTCACTCATGACTGTGATGTTCTGGCCGGCAAGGAATATCTCGCCGGAGGTCGGAGCATCGAGCCCAGCGACGAGGCTGAGCAAGGTCGATTTTCCGCTTCCTGAAGGGCCAATGACCGAGACAAACTGACCCCGCGGCACCTCTAGATTGACCGCCTGCAGGATCGTAATCTCCTCTGGGCCGCTCGCGACGACCTTCGAGACATTGATGAGTTGAATCATGGTATTCTGAGTTGATTCAATGAAAAGTGCGGATTAAGTTCCTCATGAATATGCCCTTTATCATGACCAAATTCAAACTCAAGCGTCCGACATTGTAGCGTTT
>JANNRD010000209.1:0-3505 GCA_031401095.1 Acidobacteriota bacterium | reverse complement strand
GATGCCGCACCAGTTCCGCCCGGTCCTTGATTCCCAGTTGGAGTGAATCGGCATATGTGCGCAATGCGTCAAAATTGGGAACGATCAGAGCCGCCGGATACTTTCGCTCGCTCCCGATGACAATCACCTGCTCGACGAGCGGAATTCCTCGAATCGAATTCTCGATCGGTTGCGGCGCAATATATTTGCCGAGGCTCGTCTTGAAGAGGTCCTTCTTCCGGTCTGTGATGCGGATGAAACCCTCATTGTCGATGGTCCCGATGTCGCCCGTGTGAAACCAGACCCCGTCCTCGCGCCGTTCGAGCACTCGTTCATTCTCCTCGGGAAGCTGGTAGTAGCCCTCCATCACCAGTTCTCCCTGAACTAGTAGTTCGCCGTCCTCAGCAAGACGCAGCTCAACACCAGGGATGGCCTGACCGATGGTGCCTACTCGATTTCCATCAGGCCGATTGACCGCAACCACAGGCGACGTCTCGGTCAATCCATAACCCTGCAGAATCAATATGCCGGCGCCGAGAAAGATGTAGGCGAGGTCGGAGGGCAGGGCGGCTCCGCCCGAGAAGAAGAAGCGGACTCGGCCCCCAACCGCATCGCGCCACTTCCTGAAGACGAGCCGGTCCATCAGCCGATGTTCGAGCGCGAGTGCAACTGGGATCGATTCCCGCCGATCCGCCAGGACCGCATATTCCCTTCCCACCTTGAGAGCGCGTTGAAAGATGCGCTGCTGCCAGGGCGCGGCTTCGGCCGCTCGTTTGTTGATGGTCGCATAAATTCTCTCAAACAAACGAGGCACCGCCGTCAGAATTGTCGGCCGCACTTCCTTGATGTCCTCTGCAACAGTCTCAACCCCTCGCGCAAACGCAACTGGAACGTTGAAATGCATGTAAATGTAGAGCACGGTCCGTTCGAAGACGTGCGAGAGGGGCAAAAAGCTGAGGGCGACATCATCCGGCCGCAACTGGAAGATGGACCCGGCTGAAAGCGTATCGAAGACCAGGTTCCGGTGAGTCAGAACGACTCCCTTTGGTTCACCGGTTGTGCCAGAGGTGTAGATGATCGTCGCAATGTCATCCGGCCCCGGCGCTTGCGGTGGCGAGAGGATCTGCTGATAGAGCTGCGGTTGACGGGTTCGCTCCTCGGCGCCGCGGGACTCGAGAGATGCCAGACTCGTCGTTCTGACCGTGCGCTTCTCATCGTCACGGATTTCCTCGAAGGCGATCACCTGCAACGCTTCCTTGTCCTTGAACGAGGCCAGAACTGCCTCAACGCGCCGCTGCAGCCTGGTCGACGAGATGAAGAGAATTCGCGCACCGCTGTTGCGCAGAATGAAGCCTACCTGATCGAGCGACTGTGTCGGATAGATGGGAACGGTGATCGCGCCGCAGGCAAGGATCGCATAGTCGGCCATGCACCATTCCGGGCAGCTCTCTGCGAGCATTGCGATGCGATCGCCACGGCGTACGCCCAGGCCGTGAAGACCGAGAGCGATGTTGCGCACCCTTTCGTCGAGTTCGTGTCCGGTGATTTCGTGCCAGAGACGGTCTCGTTTGTAACGCATGACGACATCGGCAGCTCGTCGGCTGATGGCCTGCGCGAAAAGCTCATTGATGGTGCGGGGTTCTCCAGTAACCATCCTTGGAACGTCCTGTTGAAGAGGTGTCTACTGCCGGTCGGCGTAATGCAGCCGCGTCCACTTCTCGGATAATCATTCTATTCCGGGATTTTGTCAATTTGGCGCCTGGTTGACGCGATAAACCGCCACCTCACCTGACAACATCAGAGTCGCGAATGGCGCCGTCAGGCACAACGCCTAACCCTCTTTCAGGTTTTGTTTTGCTCCCATTCCTGACGTGTGTATAATGCTCGATCTATCGCCAAGTCCGAGGGCGCCGACGTCTCGGGGGTACTCTGGAATGGTCTCCCGGCGCAATCCGGGATATTGCCGCTCCTCAGGCTGCTCGATTCGAGCCCCAATCGATGTTCCCGCGGTGATCATCCCCGTTATACGGTCAGGGCGCGTCGCAGTGCGTTGTTAGTGAGAGGTCAGGAAGTTCCTCCGATGTTCAGCGCTTGTGGCTGCTTGATCGGAAAAGGTCGAGAAATTTCCTGTCATGCGAAGCTCCCGAGACCAGCCGTCCATGACTGATAGTCTCGTCAGACTGGTGAGAGACTCTACACATGTCTAACCAAGCGAATCCGAGGATTCTGATTGCCGGTGCGGCGTCCGGATGCTGGAACACCGTGACGCTCGCTCCCTTCCGCGAGACAGTGCTTGGAGCGGACCGTTGTGCCCAGACATTCCGTCGGCCGGTGCGCCGGTGTGAGTAGGACCAGCCAGGGTATGCGTAGTCAGATGGGCAATCAGACCATAGATCATGTCTCGACAGGATACTCGCCAGAGTCGAGCAAACGGAAGGTAGTGGTCGCCGGGTATTTTGGTTTTGGCAATACTGGAGATGAGGCCATTCTTCGCGTCACGCTGGCGGGCTTGCGAAGGTACCTGCCGGACACTGAAATAGTCGTCGTCTCCGGAAGTCCGGACGGGACAGCCAAGGCACATTCAGTGAGGGCTGTTTCGCATACCGACGTCAGTGCAATAATCAGCGAAGTAGAGACCTGCGATCTGATCATCTTGGGTGGAGGCGGTCTTTTTCATGATTATTGGGGTGCAGATGCCAGCGTGGTCTTGACGCGCGCGCACAGCGGTGTTGCTTACTATGCGATATTTCCTTTGCTTGCAACTCTACTGGAGAAACCCCTTCTGCTTAATGCAGTAGGGGTTGGGCCCCTCTTTTCAGATCTCAGCAAGCAGTACACCCGAATGGCGTTTGAGGGCTCGACAAGTGCCACGGTACGAGATGCCGAGTCTAAGGAATTGCTTGTTACCATGGGTGTCAATGAGGATCATGTGATCGTCACCGCGGATCCAGCGTTCCTGTTAGCGCGTTCGTCGGATGATCGCGCGAAATCGATCCTTGAAGCCGAGGGTCTTTCGCCGGGCAGTTCTTTGCTCATCGGCGTGGCCCTGCGAGAGTGGGAGATAGGCGTTCAGACGGAATCCTGGTCGATCGAAGTCGCCAGAGCCCTGGACCGTCTCATTGAAACATTCGGTGCAACGGTTTTGTTTCTCCCTTTCCAGAATCTGGAAGATGATTTGACCAATGATTGCAGGGCTTCGATGGCCGTCCGTCAGCAGATGCGCCGTCAGGAGCACGCAATTGTGGTCCAAAGTGAATCTGCTCCCGAGGACATGGCTGCGCTACTTGCTCAGTGTCAGATTGTTCTTGGAATGCGTTTGCATTCGATAATCTTTGCTGCCAATGCTCGGGTACCCGTGGTGGCGCTGGTCTATGACCCTAAAGTCCTCAACGTCATGAGACAATTGAGGTGCGAGGAATTCGCGTTGGATTTAGGAACAATGGACGCAGACAGCCTATTCGGGGCGGTGGAAACGGTACTCAAGCGACGCGCGGCAATCATCACTCAACTGGATATTGCAGTGACG
>JANNRD010000208.1:0-13451 GCA_031401095.1 Acidobacteriota bacterium | reverse complement strand
CTCACGCAAAGGCCGCAAAGCACCGGAAGAAACGCGAAAGTTCGATAGTGGGATATCTGTTTTGGCTTTCGGCCTCGGCTACTTCGCTGTCAGCGTTCTCCCTCCCCTCCCCACTCGAACACGACCGGCTGCAAACCTTGGTTGAGTTTTCGACTTTCCTGACGTATAATTTGCGACTTTCTGTCTGAAGATGAAATGGAGGAAACTGAGCAGTGGCATACGCAGTAATCAGAACCGGCGGAAAACAGTTCCGTGTCGTGCCGGGCGAGGTCTTACGCATTCCGACCCTCGCTGATAAGGTGGAGGGCGACGCGGTGGAATTCACTGAAGTGCTTGCTGCGGGAGACGATCACGGCGTTCGTATCGGCTCTCCCCTGGTAGATGGCGCACGCGTCACGGGCACGATTGTCAAGCAGGGACGAGCACCAAAGGTGATCGTCTTCAAGTTTAAGAAACGCAAGCAGTTCAAGCGCAAGCAAGGTCATCGCCAGGGTTTCACTACGGTGAAGATCGACGGCCTCGCCTGAATTTGTCGTTGGAGGAGAAATGGCTCATAAAAAGGGTGTTGGTAGTTCGCGCAATGGGCGCGATTCGTCGGCGCAACGGCTTGGCGTCAAGCGGTTCGGTGGGCAACTCGTGACCGGCGGATCGATCCTCGTTCGGCAGCGCGGAACCCGTTTCAAAGCGGGGAGTAACGTTGGACGCGGCAAAGACGATACTCTCTTCGCCAAGACCACTGGTATTGTTAAGTTCGAGGATCGGGGCAGACGCGGTCGATTCATCAGCGTCTATCCTGCGGAGTAAGAGGAACCGGGTGCCCGACTGCCACCGGCAGAAAGCCGCGGCGGTCGAGTGCGAGGTTCTGCAGCAATGTTCATTGATCGCGCGAGAATCTATGTTCGGGGTGGTGATGGCGGCAATGGTGTGACCGCCTTCCGGCGCGAGAAGTTTGTCCCCCGAGGGGGCCCTTCAGGGGGTGACGGAGGTCGCGGTGGCTCCGTCTTCCTTGAGTCGACGGAAGGCCTCAATACACTTCTCCACTTTCGCTACAACCCGGAACACAAAGCGGGTCGTGGGCGCCACGGCGAGGGGAGCAAACGCCACGGCCAGGATGCAGAAGACCTCGTTGTTTTCGTCCCCGTCGGAACTGTTGTCATGGACGAGAAGACCCTTGAGTTAGTCCATGACTTTACTCACCAACGCGAGCGAGTTCTGGTTGCAGCCGGTGGTCGCGGCGGGCGCGGGAATGCTCAGTTCGCTACTCCGACCAATCGCGCTCCGCGTTATCACCAGGACGGGCGACTGGGGGGAGAGCGACGATTGGTCCTGGAACTCAAGTTGATCGCCGACGTGGGTCTTGTTGGGCTTCCCAACGCTGGCAAATCGACATTCATCTCGCGCGTTTCGGCTGCGCGTCCGAAGATTGCCGATTACCCCTTCACGACCCTCGAACCGCACCTGGGCGTGGTCGATCTTGGGGAGTACAAGACGTTTGTCATCGCCGACATCCCCGGATTGATCGAAGGAGCTCACGAGGGTGCGGGGCTGGGCGACCGCTTCCTGCGGCATATCGAGCGGACAAAACTGCTTCTCCATCTGGTCGACGTCTCTGGCCTTTCACGCGACCCGATTGCGGACTATGAAACGATCAGCAATGAGCTGGCCGCTTACAGCGCTGAGGTTGCTACCAAGCGCAAGCTCGTAGTTCCGACAAAGCTCGACGCGCTTGACGATCCGCAACGCCTGGCTGACTTCCGGAAGTTCTGCAGTAATGAAGGGCTCGAGTGCTTCCCAATCTCATCGGCGAGTGGCGTTGGAGTTCCCGACCTCCTGCGCGCAGTCGAGAGAATGCTCGATGCAATGAAGGATGAGGAACGCGAGCTGGTGCGGGTGCCAATGGATCAGGTGTTGAGTGCACCGTCCGGGGCATGAGATTTGAGGAACGGGAAATTGGGCGGAGAGCGCATCGGAGTCTACGGTGGAACCTTTGACCCGTTGCATATCGGGCACTTCAGGATCGCCGAAGCCCTTGTCGAGGCATTCGGATTCGATCGGTTGTTCTTTGTTCCCGCGTCCGTGCCGCCGCATAAAAGGGGCGTCGAGATAAGCTCACCGCATCACCGTTATGCGATGATTGCGCTCGCGACTCAGAATTCGCCGCGGTTGTTTGTCTCGCCGATCGAGCTCGAGGCGCCGGCGCGACCATATACGATAGAAACGCTCGCTCGGCTCGAGGGACGCTATCCCGGTGCAGACTTGTTTTTTGTTATGGGCGCAGACTCCTTCGCGGAGGTCAATATCTGGCGCGACTACGAACAACTGCTCCGCGAGTATCGCATCGTCGTTGCGATGCGTGAGGGGCAAGAGGAACGGACCGACCTGGCCGCGCATTTGACCCCGGACCTGCACGCGCAGGTGATTGACTTGCGGGGGCAAAAGAGGCCGCGCGAGGGTGATTTCGGAACGCCGCACATCTTCCTCACAGACTTTGTGCTCGAAGATGTCTCGGCGACGCAGATTCGCAAGGCAGTAGCAGATCGAGAAACGATCGACCACCTGGTACCTCGAGACGTGTCGAGCTACATTGCGAAGTACAGGCTTTATCAGTAGCAAGCATGAGCAATACAAGCACGAACGAACAGTTGCCGCCGTCAGAACTAGTCACAGCAGTTGCGGCAGATGTGGATTTGCAGATATTTGAAGACGTCAAACTCGCTGCGGGCGCAGCAGACGACAAGAAGGCCAAAGAACTGGTAGTCCTACGGCTGGCCGAGATTACGTCGTTCACCGACTACTTTCTGATCTGCTCGGGAGGCTCTGTTCGACAGGTCCAGGCAATTGCCGATGCCGTCGCGGAGCAGCTCAGGAATCACGGCCAGCGCCCGATGCATACAGAAGGCTACGCGAACGGCGAATGGGTCCTCATCGACTACGGCACCTTTGTCGTCCATGTCTTCACGGAAGCCTCGCGACGCTTCTACGATTTGGAGCGGCTCTGGCGTGACGCGGAAAGAGTACAAGTGTGATCGCCCATGCGTCTGCACTTCGTCTGGATCGGAAAGACCAGGGATCGGCGCTGTGCGGAGCTGGTGACTGATTATCTCGAGCGGATAAAGCACTTTGCCCCGAGTGAAGTGACGGAACTGAGAGATCAGAAGTCCGCTGACGAGAAGCGGCTCGTGGTCGCAGAAGGTTCGAAGATCATTGGCGCTCTGGAACGCGATGACTTCGTTCTCCTACTCGATGAGAGTGGGACTGAGATGACGTCCAGAGAGCTGGCTTCATTGATCGAGAGATGCCGGATCGATGGCGTCAAGAGGTTTGGAGTGGTGGTTGGCGGGTTTGCAGGAGTGAGTCATGAAGTGAGAGAGAGGGCCCAGGCACGCTTGTCGCTCTCGCGTTTGACGCTGACGCACGAATTGGCGCGGGTCGTGCTTCTGGAACAGATTTATCGGGCATTCACGCTGGTTGCGGGTTTGCCTTATCATCGTTGATCTTATCGAGCAAAGCTCAGACCGCGTTGGTCGCGGCGGCAACGTGAGGAGAAGAACGGATGGAGAAGAAGAAGCTGAAAAGCTATCGTGAGCGTTTGTTGCAGGAGCGCGATGCGCTGCTCGGAGTCGTCGGCCGCAATGAAGACTATGGGCGGGAAGCCGACACTGAAGCGACGCAGGATCCGGCTGATAAGGCATCCAATTCTTACACGAAGGAATTGTTGTTCAGCCAGTCCACCAATGACCGGATCATCCTGACGCAGATCAGCGAAGCTCTCGAGCGGATGGATCAAGAGGAGTATGGTTCCTGCGCTAATTGTGGACTGGAGATTCAGCAAAAGCGCCTTGATGCGGTGCCGTGGACGCGCTACTGCCTCAAGTGTCAGGAGCTCATGGAAAGCGGTCTGCTCAACGAAGGCGAGTAGCTACGGGCCTCCCTTAAACGGTACGACAATCGCGGCGGCACGGGTCGCCGCTTTTTGTTTGGGTCGCGAGATTTTTGACTGCAGCAAGGGCAAAGGACGATCGGGGCAATAAGGACGACAAGGGCCGAAAGAGAAGGTAATCCATTCGGTCGTCCCTGACGTCCTGATAGTTCTTATTGTCACCTCACGCCAGTTGTCATCTGGCAACCCTGGGACTGCCTCCACGCATGACACGCTCCACCTCGGCCAACGTCGCCATCGAAGTGTCGCCCGGCGTGGTCATGGCGAGGGCGCCGTGCGCAGCGCCATATTCGACCGCCCGCTGATGTCCCTGCCCGCTGAGAAATCCGTAGATCAGACCCGAGGCAAATGAATCGCCGCCTCCGACCCGGTCCATGATCTCAAGGTTCTTTCTCACGGGAGCTTCGTGGAACTCCTCTCCCGCGTAGCAGATGGCGCCCCAGTCATTGAGCGTCGCCGAATTCGTCTGGCGAAGGGTTGTCGCGACTGCTTTGAGATGCGGATAGGCTCGAACGACGCTCTCGATCATCCTTCTGAAGTTTGTCGGGTCGATCTCAGACAAATCTTCATCGAGCCCATCAACTTCAAATCCAAGGGCTGCAGTGAAGTCTTCTTCGTTGCCGAGGATGACGTCGATGAGCGGGACGAGTTCGCGGTTGACCTCCTGCGCTTTCGCCTTCCCGCCAAATGATTGCCAGAGCGATTGTCGGTAGTTGAGATCGTACGAAACGATTGTCCCGTGGTTGCGAGCGCTCTCCATTGCCTCGCTCGCTACGGCAGGTGCGGTTTCCGAGAGGGCCGAGAAAATACCGCCTGTGTGAAACCATCGCGCGCCTTCTCGTCCAAAGATTTGGTCCCAGTCGATCTCGCCGGGTTGGAGCTGAGAGACCGCGGTATGTCCTCGATCCGAACAGCCGAGCGCGGCTCGCACGCCAAAGCCCCGTTCAGTAAAGTTAAGCCCGTTCCGCGCTGTTCTGCCTACACCATCGTAGGGCACCCATCGAAGGTGTGACTGATCGACACCGCCCTGATAGATGAGGTCCTGCAGCAGCCTCCCGACGGGATTGTCGGCCAGTGCTGTGATGATCGCAGTCTCCATCCCGAAACATCTCTTCAGACCACGTGCGACGTTGTATTCGCCACCACCCTCCCAGACTTTGAAGGCTCGCGCCGTGGCAACACGACCTTCACCAGGGTCGAGGCGCAGCATGACCTCACCGAGCGCGACAAGGTCCCAGCGACATTCCTCTCGAGATTTGATCTTCAGTTCGGCCATTTCACAGGGCGGCTCGGCTCGATTCGAGTGACGACCTCGCGAGACGGAACTATTGTCACCGCAAGCTTCATTTGCGGCAAGCGAATGCGTCCTGGGCTTGGTAAAAGTAGGAGCGGGCTGAAGCTTGAACTCTGAACTCTGAGCGGTGATGTCATCTGGCAAGGCCGCGACACCTATCCGCCATAGGTTTCAGTCAGTTTGCGAAGGTGATAACCCATCGCGGCCAGCTTCATCGCCTCCGCGAACTTCCGCGGATGCTTGAGCGCGGCGCGAATGAAGAAGCGCCAGAATTCTTTGCGCTCGCAATCGAGGAGGCCGAGCCTCAGGGCGATACGCGTAAATGCCTTAAGGGATTGGACAAGGCTGTAGTGGTGTCTCGCCGGTTCACCCGTCGTGACGCGCTTCAGAGAGTCGAGCACCCGTTGGTAGTATTCAGCCGGGCTGTAAAGAGTATGCAAGAGGGACCGATACCCCTCGACGAGGCGCGTTGAGCTCATCTTCGGAACAAAATTCAATGCGCAGTTGGTGTTGTCCCCGGAGCTCTCCGCGAGCAGCCGCCCTTCCCGTTTGAGTCGTCGCCAGAGCTGCGTGCCGGGGAGTGCATTGAGTAGTCCGACCATCGCCAGGGGAATGGCGCTCTCGCGGATGAAGTTAATCTGCCGCTCGAAGATGTCGGCTGGATCGTTATCGAAGCCGACGATGAAGCCGCCCATGACCTGGAGTCCATGACGCTGAATCTTCTTCACCGAATCGAGCAGGCTGCCGCGCGTGTTCTGCGTCTTATGAGCCTCCTTGAGGCTCGCCTCAACAGGTGTTTCAATGCCGAGAAAGACGCTGCGGAAACCTGCACGTCGCATGCCTGCGAGCATCTCGTCGTCTTCCGCGAGGTTGACGCTGGCTTCCGTGAGGAAACTGAACGGACGGTCATTCCGGTCCTGCCAGGCTGCGAGTGCCGGCAGCAGCTGCTTGACGTTCCGCTTATTGCCGATGAAGTTGTCATCGACGATAAAGACGGCGCCGCGCCAGCCGGCCGTCCGCAACGCGTCGAGCTCGGCAAGCATCTGCACCGTGCTCTTCGTGCGTGGGGCGCGGCCATATATCTCGGTAATGTCGCAGAACTCGCACTGAAAGGGACAGCCGCGCGAAAACTGTACCGACATCGAGCTGTAGCGCTTGAGGTCGGCCAATCCAAACTCGGGAATGGGGGTTAATGAGAGCGACGGCCGCTCAACTGCCTGATAGACCCGCTGTGCCGTACCGCACTCCAAATCGCTGAGGAACTGCGGCAGCGTCGTCTCAGCTTCGCCGATGAAGATGTGATCTGCCGGGGGCAGATTCGTGCCGCTGGTTGTGACGTACGGCCCACCGATCACGACGCGCTTGCCGTGCGCCTTGCAGCGCTCGACAGCATGCCGCAGCGAGTCCTTCTGGACGAGCATCGCCGTCGCGAAGATGACATCCGCCCATTCAATATCCCGGGCTTTCAACCGTTGTACATTCAGATCAATCAGCCGCCGTTCCCATGAGCGCGGCAGCAGCGCGGCGATCGTCAACAACCCCAGCGGCGGAAACGCAGATTGCTTGCCCTCGAATGAGAGGGCATGTCGAAAGCTCCAGTACGTATCGGGAAACTCAGGATTGATCAGTAGCACATTCATGACACGCTCCGTGCTCGTCAGACACCCTTGCTTCGAGCGGTTCAGATGGTCTCAAGTACAACTTTGTGCGATCTTACTCCCGCTTCACAAGACCGATTGTAATAGTTATGTCACAAATAAGGGTGCGGACGTTGAGGCGAAACTGAATGACGACACGTTATCGCTCTCTCCCGGGCAGCGCGATGCTTACCAATTCCTCGTCCAAGTCATTTGACTCGGGTGTCCTGAGTATCCTATCAACTATGCTCAGAGGGAGGTGAAATGGTACCGATCATCAAGCCGTCGGCAGTGCGCCCGGGCGATCTGGTAGCGATCGTCGCGCCATCGAGCAACCTCAAGGCTGGCTACCTGGCTCGCGGCGTCGCCGAGCTCGAGGCGCTTGGATTTCGCGTTCGCGTACAAGATGACATTCTTGCGAAGGATCGCTTCACCGCCGGATCCGACTCGCGCCGCGCCAATGAGCTCATGCGAGCCTTGACGGATCCTGACGTCAAAGCGGTCTGGGCTGCCCGTGGCGGCTACGGCGCAATGAGACTTCTCAATCTCCTCGATCAAGACCTGCTTCGCGCCCAACCGAAGGTCCTCATCGGCTACAGCGATATCACAGCACTTCATCTTTATTTCTATCGCCGATTCGGCTGGGTAACGTTTCATGGACCGATGGCAGCAAAGGAACTCGCTGGCGGATCGGACGCCTATCATCGTCAGAGTCTGCTGGCGGCCATTTCAGGGGCGACTCCAATCGGAGAGATACCCGCCGCCGGTATCGAACTGCTTCATCAAGGCAAGGGGGGAACGGTGAGCGGTCGCCTTCTCGGCGGGTGTCTTTCAATCATTTCGGTGATGATGGGCACGCCAGATGAGCTCGACACTAGCGGCTCGATACTCTTTCTCGAGGACACGGCGACCAGACCATTTGCGATTGACCGAATGCTCACTCAACTCCGACTCGCCGGCAAGTTCGATGATGTTCGCGGGGTCGTTTTCGGTGAGATGATCGATTGTGTACAACACCCCGACCAGGGCTATCGAATACAAGATGTGCTTGCCGCTTGCACTGCCGATCTCGGTGTGCCCGTTCTCTTCGGGCTCCGAAGCGGCCATAGCCCACGCGGAAATCTGACGCTACCTCTCGGCGTCAGTGCCACTCTCAACGGAGCCAGTGGTGTCCTTCAGATAGATGAAGCGGCAGTCGCGTGATTCAGCGACAGGCGGCGCGTTGGATTGGCGATTTGAGTTTCAAGCAGTGAGACCTTACACTTCGACTCACCCAGTCAGGACATTCCACTAAAGGAGTATTCATGTCGCGCAGCAAATACCTGCAAGGGCCGCGCATCGCCCCCACTCCGATCGCCAGAGATATGTCGATTGTCGATCTCATTGAACGGACGTTTCAGTCCTACAATGCCGCGCGGTTGCGGGAAGGGGCCCAGCTCTTCGCCTCGAAGATGCTTGCCGAAAACGTCACGGTTGGTCTCACTTTGACAGGGGCGTTGACACCGGCAGGACTTGGCATCTCAGCAATCATTCCACTAATCGAGGCAGGCTTTGTCGATTGGATCATCTCGACGGGAGCCAATCTCTACCACGACGCTCATTTCGGACTTGGCCTGGCCATGCATCGCGGCAATGCGCAGACGAGCGACATTGTCTTGAGAGAAGAAGGTGTGGTCCGGATCTACGACATCTTTTTTGATTACGAAGTCCTCCTCTCCACGGACGCATTCTTTCGCGAGATCATCGATGGCCCGGAGTTTCAGCGGGAGATGTCGACGGCCGAGTTTCATTATCTCTGCGGGAAGTATCTCGCCGAGCGCGAACGAGTGCTCGGTCTCAAGAGCCAGTCTCTGCTGGCCGCCGCATATCTTAGCGGTGTCCCGGTCTACACATCTTCGCCAGGCGACAGCTCGATCGGCATGAACGTCGCCGCGAAGGAGCTCCAGGGAAGTAAGCTACGGCTCAATCCTTCGGCCGATGTCAATGAGACTGCTGCATTGGTCCTCTCTGCCAAGCGGAGTGGCGGACGCTCGGCGATCTTTATCTGCGATGGAGGGAGTCCGAAGAACTTTGCGCTTCAAACCGAGCCACAGATCCAGGAAGTGCTCGGGATCGAGGAGAAGGGGCACGACTACTTTCTGCAATTGACGGACGCGCGTCCTGATACCGGCGGGCTGAGTGGAGCGACACCGAGCGAGGCGGTCAGCTGGGGCAAGATCGATCCTGAACAGCTGCCTGACACCGTAGTCTGCTATGCGGACACGACGATTGCTCTTCCATTGATCACAGCGTATGCCTTTGCGAAGTGTGAGCCGCGTCCGTTGAAGCGGCTTTATGATCGTCGTCAGGAGGCGATGGATTTATTGCGAAGCGAGTACGAACGGACGACTCGGCGGTAAGCATGAGGCAGCAAGAAGTCTCACGCGAAGACGCGAAGTCGCAAAAGAGAAGGGCTGCAACCTCTTAGCGCCTTCGCGGCTTCGCGTGAGGGGCTGCTCACGCGTGAGGAAGACAGATCAGTGACGGAATCGAACCCTCCATACCGTGATGTCACCATCGGCGCTCTGCTGACGCAACTGGCACGCGCCATTCCCGACAACGAAGCCCTCGTTTACACCGACCGCAACATCCGCTTGACGTTTGCCCAGCTCGAAGCCGAGGCCCGGCTTATAGCTCGCGGATTGATGGCGAGCGGGGTCGAAAGGGGGGATCGCGTCGCTGTCTGGGCTACCAACGTGCCGGAGTGGGTCGTTCTTCAGTTCGCCCTGGCAAAAATTGGCGCGATCCTCGTGACAGTCAACACGGCTCTCCGTGCCAGCGAGGTCGATTACCTGTTGAGACAGAGCGAGACTTCTACGCTCTTCACGATCAGGGGCTTTCGCGATGTCGACTATGTAGCGGCCCTCGAAGAGATTGGCGCCACAACTAACAACCGGCTCCCGGAATTGAAGCGGGTTTTCTATATCGGGGACGATGTGCCGGCGTCCCTCACCCCTTACCTACGACTTCGTGAACTGGCCAGTGGCGTCACTGAAAGCCAACTCGATGCGAGGGAGAGTCAAGTCGGTGTCGACGACGTCATCAACATGCAGTACACGTCAGGGACGACCGGCTTTCCCAAGGGCGTCATGCTCTCGAGCCGCAATATCGTCAACAACGGTTACTGGCTGGCAAAGGGATTGGGATACTCAACGAAGGACAGAGTGTGTCTTTGTGTCCCGCTGTTTCATTGTTTTGGTTGCGTGATCGGGGTTCTCGGCGCCTACACGCATGGTGCGTGTCTCTGTGCACTCGAGTTCTTTGAAGCGCGAAAGGTGCTCGAAGTGGTTGAGCAGGAGCGATGCACTTCTCTTTATGGTGTTCCGACAATGTTCCTGGCCGAGATGGAAGACCCGGAATTCAGCCGGTTCGATCTCGCCTCGTTGCGCACAGGTGTTATGGCCGGAGCGCTTTGTCCAGAGTCGCTGATGAAACGGGCGATTGCTGAAATGAATCTCCTTGAGATAACGATCGCCTATGGCCTGACGGAAGCCTCGCCCGGCATTACCCAGACACACGTAGACGATACTCTCGAACGACGAACGCAGACCGTGGGTACAGTGTTGCCCGAGATGGAGGTTAAGATCATCGACCCCGTGACCGGCGGAACTCTTGGGATCGATCAGCCCGGCGAGCTGTGTGTTCGTGGCTATAATGTGATGAAGGGCTACTACAACAATCCCGGTGCGACGTCGGCAGCAATCGATTCTGAAGGGTGGTTGCGATCTGGTGATGAGGCGACAATCGATGCGGCGGGGTATGTCCGGATCACGGGTCGCATCAAAGACATCATCATCCGCGGTGGAGAGAACATTGCTCCCAAAGAGATCGAGGATTTGTTGCGACAGCAGCCACAGATAGCAGATGCCTATGTCTATGCGGTCAAGAGTGAGTTTTTCGGTGAGGAGGTAGCTGCGGCTATCAGGCTGAAGGCGGGTGCAGAGACATCTGCCGACGCTATCAGGGAATACTGTCAGGGGCGTATCGCCCGGTTCAAGATCCCAAAGCATGTTCGATTTGTGACTGAGTTCCCGATGACTGCCTCGGGTAAGATTCAGAAGTTCAAGCTGCGCGCCGTACATGAAGACGAGATGGGCGCGACCGGATCGGAGTGAATGTTGACACGTGAGGATTTGACATACTGGATCGAGGTTGACGTTCGCTGGGGCGATATGGATTCGCAGCGGCATGTCAACAATGCCGTCTATTTTACGTACTGCGAGTCAGCGCGTGTGGAGTTGCTCGGCAAGCTTGGAATACGAGGCAAGAGCGATGGAAGTTGTGGTCCCGCGTTGGTCTCGACGACATGCAATTTTCGCCAGCAGGTGGTCTACCCGGCGCGGCTCGATGTCGGCGTCTCGGTCGAGTCGATCGGGAACCGCAGCTTCACCATGAGATACGGACTCTTTCTGCACGGGACAAGCGAGCTTGTTGCGGATGCGAGTAGCGTCAACGCGTGGGTCGATTACAGCGAAGGGCGATCGGTCGCTCTTTCCGATGAGATGAGGGAAGCATTGAGTCGGTTTATGCCGGTGAAGCTGTGAAGGAGATGTCAGAACAACGCAAAGCCGCAAAGGGCGCAAAGACGCTGAGACTTACTCACGGTCCCTTTGCGGCTTCGCGCACTTTGCGTCTTTGCGTTACACCTCGGTCCGCAAATGTTTTTGGGATTAACTCAGCCAAGCTGACTCGTGTTATAAGGTCGTGTCCGGCCGAATCTCAGCAGCACAGGTGAACCTCCATGACCTGTACCTTACTGCTACGATCACAGGTTTGGATATCGTTGGAGGTCGACAATGAGGTCGATGGGAAGGCTGCTCTTCTGTTTTGGCTCGCTTTGTCTAATCGGTCAGCTGGCGGTAGCGCGAGTTGTGTCACAGTTAGCTGGCCAAACGCGGGCACGGGCCAAGGCCGGCACAATCAATGGTCGCGTTCTTGCTGACGATGGCCGGGCCCTCGAAGGAGTAACGGTCTATTGCAGTTCGCTCGATGGCGCCCTTAGCAATCGCAATGTCCTGACTGACGCCGACGGCCAGTTTACCTTCTCGGGTCTTGCACCCTCCTCCTATCGAATCACCGCATCCCACGCAGGCTATGTCGAGGAGACCGGCGACGGGATGAACGGGGTCGTAAGGATCGGGGATACGGTCACTCTCAATCTAACCAAGGGTGGCGTGATCACCGGCCGTGTTACCGACTCAACAGGAGCTCCCGTTGTCGCTGTATTCGTGACCGCATATAGGACAAAGGATTCGGATGGACGACCATTGCGGGTAGCCTCCCCGGTAAGATCGCGCCAAACGGATGATCGCGGTATCTATCGCATCTATGGACTCACTGCGGGCAGCTATCACGTCGTCGCCAACTCCGGTGAGTACCGGGGCGGAATGGCAACGGCGTACGATTTCGACATACCCTCGTATTACCCGTCATCCAATCGCGATAGTGCAGCCGAGGTCTTGGTACAGCAGGGCATGGAAGTCGCTTCAATCGACATCCGCTACCGGCATGCGCGAGGACACATAATCAGCGGCACTGTCGACGCCGGGGCTCAAACGAATTCCAACGAGTTTGGCATTTTGGTGAGGTCGTTTTCTCCGGACGGCTCAATGACTTTGGGAACAGCCAACTCTCGGCTCGTCGACGGGGTTCGGCTTTTCGCCCTGACCGTAACGGATGGCGACCACGATATCATCGCGTACGGCACGTCACTCAACGCTTCGGAGACCGAGACATACACTGGGCCGGCCGGGAGGGTTACGGTGAGGGGCGGTGATGTTTCAGGAGTGAGGTTGACGATCTCGCCTGGAGTGAGCGTTGCCGGCAAGGTCGGTATCGAGGTTGCCTCAATACGACCGGCGAATTGTCTGCCGGTTCGAGAGTATTCTCTGAGCGAGACTTTGATCAAGGCTCAACGGGATGAAAAGACTTCCGAGCCGAACCTCTATGAGTTCCCGGTGCCGCGATCGGGAGTCGCGCCGAACGAGAAAGGAGAGTTTGTAGTCCGAAATCTAAAGCCCGCGCAGTATCGGCTTCTCGCCGATCTGCCGACCGACCATTGGTACGTCAAGGCGATAACCGTGCCGGCTGCGACAGCTACGCGAACGGTTGACCTCGGACGCAATCCTCTTGCGACACGTTCGGGCGACAAGATCTCGAATGTTGCGATGATCCTTGGCGAGGGTGCGGCTGGCCTTAAAGGGAAGGTTTCCGCGGTGCGGACCAGACGCGGTCTCTGGCGAATCCACCTCGTGCCAGTTGAGATCGGCGAGGCCGACAATGCTTTCGTATACTACGAATCGAATTCTGGATCCGACGGCGGGTTTACTCTCGCGAACATTGCCCCCGGGAAATACTGGGTCCTGGCGAGACCGGTTCCCGGGGACGAAACCCTGGGAACGGTGGTGCGGCCCGTTGCATGGGATGCGACAGAGCGAGCGAAACTCCGGCGCGAGGCAGAGACCGCGAAAAAGGTGCTTGACCTCAAGTCATGTCAGCGACTGAAGGACTACGTCCTCGACTGAGGCTTTGATTGGGTTCT
>JANNRD010000207.1:0-1914 GCA_031401095.1 Acidobacteriota bacterium | reverse complement strand
GTATCGCAGCGCGTCATCGAGGATCGCGTACTGACATGTCAATGTCATCTCATCCCATCGGGCGCATTCGCGTCCGCCGTTGCCGAGGCTCTGTGATGATGCCCAGGACTGTGACGGGTGATTGCGGTTGCGTCGCAGACGACGAACGAAGCTGAGGCCGGAGTATCGCAACTGACCCCGCACCGTCCGTGGCTGCACACTAGGGAGTCAACGCGCGCCCGGCTTCCTCTTTCTTGGCGAATGATTGCTCTTTTTTGAGGCGGAAGGATCTTGGTGAAGTCCGAGTTGGATTGGTCGCGAACGAGCGATTGTCGGTCAGAACGGTTCGTGTTACTCACGCTACGGCGCGTGCGTGAATTTGCGAAAGCAGGGTGACCAGCTCATCAACCTGGGCCGAATTGAAAATGCCCTCCGGTCCTTGTGGATTCAAATCGGTGAAGGGCGATTCGTAGAGCAATTCAGGACTCATCGCGCCGTGCTCGGTAAGGTGATCCACGATCAAGTTCACGAATTCGATCTGATTCGCGCCAAGGGTCTTGCCAGCCGCGAAACCAGCCAGTGCCTTCTTAGCGGCTTCGCGATCCAGCCCCACCAGTGAGCGCACGAAGAGTCCAAGTCCGTTGCTTTCAGTCTTTGCCTTTTCTAAATGCTCTGGCTTGGCCAACCCGCTCTCGGCCAACCCATAGGTGTCGCGGTCAATCTCGTCGCGCGGCGTGGCGGTCAGGCCCACGAGCAGCGAGTCGAAGTAATCAAAGATGGCGCGATACTTTTGGTAAACCGACCGGTGCGCTTCATCAATGATGATGAGGTCAAAGTGTCCGACGCCGAAACGCCGCTGGCCGTCCTTCGTCTCGTCAATCAAGCCCATCATGGTCGGGTATGTGGAAACGAACACGCGGCCCTCGGTATCTTTCTCGGTGACGAGATTCACCGGCGATGATTCGGGCAGATGTTTCTTGAACGCGTTTACGGCTTGATTCACCAGGGCCACGCGGTCGGCCAGGAACAGCACCCGCTTCACCCAGTTGCAACGCATCAGCAGCTCACACAGGGCGATCACCGTGCGCGTCTTGCCCCCGCCGGTGGCCATCACCAGGAGCGTCTTACGGTCGTGATCCTGCTCGAAGGCTTCACAGATCCGGCGGATGGCCCGCGTCTGGTAGTAGCGCTCGACAATCGCTTGGATGATCTCCGCCGTTGCCAGTGACTTTCGCGATTGTCGCCGTTGAATCAGCAGCTCCAGTTCGGCCTTCTTGAGAAAGCCCTGCACTGGACGTGGCGGATAATTCGCGTCATCCCACATCCAATGCTCGTAGCCGTTCGAGTAAAAGATAATGGGCCGCCGGCCGTACCGCTTTTCCAGGCAGTTCGCATACAACTCCGCCTGCCGCTGGCCGACCTGGGGACTCTTCTTGGTACGCTTGGCCTCGTTCAGCGCGAGCGGGAGGCCGTCGTCGCCCCAGAGCACGTAATCCACGAAGCCTTTCCCCTCGTTGTTCGGCATTCCGTCAACGGGATATTCCCGGTCACGTTTCTGGTCCAGCGCCCAGCCCGCCTCCTTGAGGAGCAGGTCGATGAAGTAATCCCGCGTCTGGGCTTCGGAATAATCGTGCTGATCGGGGGTGGCCGCGTTCTGCTTTTTGATTTCGACTATTTCGGCGCGCAACTGCTCCAATTCCTTGTCCAGGGCTGCCTTGCCCAGCAGCAACTCCGACAACTTTGCGTGTTTCTCCGCCAATTGTGCCGACAACTTTTGCAACTGTTCGATGGTCTGCGGCGGGAGGGGCGCCGTCGCCGGTAACAGATTTGCATCAAAGGCGAGTCCGTCCGCCGGCTTCGCCCCGCGCGCATAGGTGCGGGCGAGCCAGAAGCAGACGTGGAACAACTCGCGCACCGCCGTGATTGCATCGAACT